>JAGWYX010000278.1 GCA_018969165.1 Verrucomicrobiota bacterium | reverse complement strand
TGGCCCTCGATGTACATCCAGGAGGCGCATCGTCCTCCTGCACGAAGTCCGTAGTTCGGGGTTCAACAAACGGGTTAATATTGTATTTACGTGAATGCATCAATTTAGACGCTTGTACGCCTCTCTTTGCGCCCCGAAGGCTATCCGCCACCCAATCATCGTAGGTGCGAACTTCATCGCCAAGCGTCCGGTCCTGTGCCGGCTCGTAACACTTTCCAGAGCGTATTCGCTTACCAATAGCGAGCGCCTTTTCGGTCTGTCCATTACGAACGCAAACGTCCGATAGAATCTGCACGTAAGCCTGCAAATTCCTTTGTTGTCGATCATTGAACTCACTGCGCATCCCACGAATGAGTGACTCATAAATTGCTTCGCCTGTCTTAGTGGTCACATAGTATCGCAGAGCCTCCCGTGCGCTCGCCGCATTACCATCCAGGTGCACAGCTTCTAAATAGTGCACCATCGCCGCTGATTGTTCACCAGATTCCTCTAATGCGTTGCCAAGATTGCTTTGGATCAACGCCGTTGCTGGCTCTAAACGTAATGCCTGCCGATAATGCGAAATAGCCGGTCGGAGAAGTCCCCGTCGCTCATAGCAGTTTCCTAGATTGTTATGAACGAGGGCACTATCTCCTGCGGTTTGAAGTGTATGTTCCCAGAGCAGAACAGGATCACTCCAATATAAAAGCTGCGCACGACTCAGCACACAGAGGAAGAGCAGTGTGCCAAATGTCGCGCATTGCGTTAGAAAAGTGATTCTCGGGAAGCGACAAAGAAGCCCCCGAATTGTCCAAACGCCCAATACAAACAAGCCGACGGTTGGCATATAAGCATAGCGATCCGCCGTCAAATGGTGGCCGATCTCTATAAGGCCACTCGTGGGGAACATCGTGAGCAGGTAGTAAAGCCATCCTATCATGAGGTAGGGACGCCTTTGTCGCTCCTTAATAACGAGTAAAGTGGTTAGGAATAGAATGGTGGTAGCACTTACCCAAACGGACGGCTGTACGGGGCTGTGCGACAGAGGATAATAGAGCGCCAACGAGGTCGGAAGAGCCGTGCGTACAACGTAAAGGCAGTAGGAATACACGGAATTAGCAAAGCGCGCTCCCACGCCCACCTCATTGAGACCCGCAAGTGCGCCGATACTCGACTCCGCAGAGAAAGCTATGAAGGAGAATAGAATCACAAAAGCACAGTAGGGCATCTTTTCCTTCAACACGTTCCATAGCAGAGAGCGATTGCGTACCTTTAACTGACCATTGGGATCGTTGAAATGCCGTGGTTGCTGAAATTGACTGAGTGGAATTCGGTTGAGAGGCCAAATGTCGAATAGAAATAACACGGCAGGCAAAGCCATGAGTATCGGTTTGGAGAGCAGTCCGAGACACAATGTAATTAATGAAAGGGCATAGGCGGACGCGTCGTGCTCCACGACGCTTTTGATGTAGAGGAGGGTAGTAAGTAGCCAAAAGAACGCCGCTAAGAGACCCTTGCGTTCCGAAATCCAGGCAACCGATTCAACATTCAATGGATGGAGCGCAAAGATACACGCAACAAGCAAACTAGGCCAATAATCCTTGGTCAGACTAAGTAAGATGGAAAATAGCAGGAGTGCGTTCCCGATATGGATGATTAAGTTCATGATGTGCCTTCCCTGCGGTCCAGAGCCGAAAAGAGTCGAGTCCACCATGTGCGAAAGCCACACGACCGGTTGCCAGAAACCGAGGGTTGCAGTCATTGCCCATTTGAGACCATCCAGAGTTACGCCTTGCTGTACCATCTGATTCCCTGTGACGTAAAGGTCGTCGTCGAGATTCAAATATCCGAAGCTCATGACCGGCCAGTAGACGAGGGCCGTGGATATGGTAATGACGAGCAGGGCCAAGTATTTGCGCTCGCTGTCGGCAAGTGTGCGACCTTGAGTAAGCCAGCAAGGCAGCGCTAATGAGGCCAAGGTTGCCATAATGTGTAAGCGGACAGTTGCCGAGTAGCGTGGCCCTCCGGGATACGAGAAGTGCGCACGGCCTCGCAGACGTCGGTCGCCCTCGGCTCGTACCTAGACAGCTCCCTTGCCATGGGGGAAATCACTATCAATCGTGCGTTTGTAATACAATGAAAATTGATTATCAAAAATCGAAATCCTGCTGCACGATGCTCGGGCGCAACCACTTGCTACTCAAATGTCGGTCATTTTTTGTTGCGTTTTGCGCTTTTTCCCTTCCGACCCGCAAAATCAGCCATCCGAACCGACCTGCGTTCTCAAAAACCGAAATCGCCCTTCGATCACCGGGTATGGCTGTTCCCCGGAACGGCACTTCGTGAGGTCAATGCCGACCGCTTTCAAGGCTGCCCGACGCTTGGCGAGGTAGGCGGTCGGCGTCATCCCGAATTTACTCCTGAAAAGCCGGTCGAAATTCCCCGGCCGGTAGCCCATGTCGGTGAGCGTTTCCTTGAGCGAACCGAGCTTGCCGGTCGCGTCCAGCCAGTGGAGCCGTTCCACGTCTTGCAAGAGCTTCAGTTCCCGGAGCCAGTGGGTGGGGGAATGGTGGCGGACCTCCTGGAACACTTGCTCCAGGCGCCGTTCGGTGCATCCGCACCGCTCGGCCAGTTTCTCGAGATTGTACCCGCATGCTTTCGCGATGTCCGCGCCATGGGGCGGATCGTGTCCGAGCTCCTCCCGCAATTGCGCCAGCGGCAAGGGATCCGATTCCGGCTCGGTTTGCATATTTGCTCTCAGTCCTCCGTGCGCATCCCCACTCCCCGAAAGCCCCTCGCAGGAAATGGCGTCTCGGATGTTGATAATCCTCCGCCCGGGCGGCCGTCCTGTCAAGAAATCTCATCCGCGCGATAAGGCGCCGCCGGGGCGGCGGTCGCGCCTCAACTCAGCGCTTCGCGGCCGTGCGCGAGGCATGGCGCCTCAGCCCGTGTGCGAGCCTCGGAGTCGCGGTCTCTGAGCGGACGACTCCGCGCATGGACGAGCAGCGCGCGTGCCAACCGCCTCCGCGAAGGATTATCAAAAAACGAAATCCGCCGCCGAAACCTCAACAAAACCGCACTTTTCCTTTGCGCCGAGGATTTCCGGTCCGATATTTTACCGCGGTGACCCAGCCTCATGAGAGCAGCCAACCGAAGCCGCTTCGCGTCTTGATGATCGAGGATTCCGAAGAATTCGTTTCATCGCTCGCAGGGCATCTGCGGCACGCCGGCTACGAATTGACCTTCGCGCGGGTGGACACCGAGGCGGCCATGCGTGATGCCCTCGAACGAGAAGCCTGGGATCTGATCCTGAGCGACTACGTCATGCCGGGGTTCAATGGGATCGCAGCGCTGCGGCTGTGCAAGGAAAAGACGCCCGATCTGCCGTTCATCCTCCTCTCCGGGAGCGTCGGCGAAGACCTGGCGGTCGAGGCCATGCGCCAGGGCGCCGATGATTACGTCCTGAAGACCAACACCGGCCGGCTCCTGCCGGCCATCCGGCGCGCGCTGCGGGAGGCCGACGACCGGCGGGAGCGACGCCGAGTGGAGGCGGCCCTGCGCGCCTCGGAAGCGTACGCCCGGCGGATCATCGAGAGTTCGCTCGACATGATCGTGGCGGTCGACCTTGACCGGCGCATCACCCAGTTCAACCGTGCTGCCGAGGAAGCCTTCGGGTATGCGGCATCCGAAGTCCTCGGCAAGCACGTCGACCTCCTGTACGCCGACCCCAAGGAGAGCGAGGCGGTGCATGCCGCGGTGGTCGAGGCCGGCCGGTGCGTACGGGAGATTGCGAACCGCCGCAGGGACGGCGGGGTCTTTCCGAGCTACCTCTCGGCCTCGGTGATGCGCGGCGCGGCAGGGAATGCGGTGGGGTACATGGGTATCTCGCGGGACCTCACCTGGCGCAAGGAGCGGGAGCGGGAGCTGACGGAGGCCCTCTCCCGCCTCCGGGCGATCCTCGAATCGAGCCCGGACGGCATCCTCGTCACGGATTTGCAGGGCGCCGTCACCAACTGCAACCGGCGGTACCTCGAGCTGTGGCGGATGCCTCCCTCGGCCGCTTCCGCGCCCTTGAAGTTGCGGCTCGAAGGGGTGCTCGACCAGCTCAAGGACCCGGAGGGGTTCCTGGCCAGAGTGAATGCCATCCTTGCGCGATCCGAGACCGAGAGCGTCGACACCCTGGAATTCAAGGATGGGAAGGTGGTCGAGCGGCACTCGCACCCGCAGCGGATCGAGGGAAAGAGCGTGGGCCGGGTCTGGGTGTTCCGCGACGTGAGCGAGCGCCGGCAGATGGAAGAGCAGATGCGCCAGTTGCAGAAGATGGAAACGATTGGCGCCCTGGCGGGCGGCATCGCTCACGATTTCAACAACCTCCTCACGGTGATCCAGGGCCATGCCACGCTCCTCCAGACCGGGCGGCGCCTGACGCCGGAACACTCGAAGGCGGCGCGGGAAATCGCCCAGGCGGCGGAGCTGGGCGCGAGCCTGACCGGCCGGCTCCTCGCCTTCAGCCGGCCCAAGAAGGCGCTCGAACCCTGCGCGGTGGATTTGAACGACCTGGTGGCCGGCGCGGCGGAGATGCTGCGGCGGCTGTTGGGCGAGCCGATCAAGTGCACGGTGGACTGCGCGCCGGGCCTGCCGCCGGTCCTCGGAAACTCCGACATGCTCGACCAGGTGCTGCTCAATCTCTGCGTGAACGCGCGGGACGCCATGCCCCGGGGCGGGGAACTCACGATCGCGACCAGCGCCCGCAATCCGAGCCTGGAGTATCTCGCGCAGCACCCGGAGGCCCGCCCCGGCCCCTGCGCGTGTCTTGCGGTGCGCGACACGGGCTGCGGGATGCCGCCGGAAGTAAGGCAGCGCATCTTCGAGCCGTTCTTCACCACCAAACCCGCTGGCAAAGGCACGGGTCTGGGTCTTTTTACCGTCTACGGCATCGTGCGGCAGCATGGCGGGTGGGTGGAGGTGGAGAGCGAGGCGGGCACGGGCACGGTCTTCGAGGTGTTTCTCCCGTGCGCGGAGGCCGGCACCAAACCGGCGGCGAAAGCGCCGGAGCGGCAGAAGGTGCGCGGCGGCACGGAGACGATCCTCATCGTCGAGGACGAGCCGCCGGTGCGGGAACTGCTGCAGCACATGCTCGAGCACCAGGGATACCGGGTGCTCCTGGCCTCGTCCGGCATCGAGGCGCTCGCCGTCTGGCAGGAGCACCGAGGCGAGGTCGCGCTCGTCGTCACCGACATGGTGATGCCGGAGGGCATGGGCGGCCTGGAACTTGCGGAACATCTTCGGCAGGACGCGCCGGGGACCAAGGTGATCTTCACGAGCGGCTACAGCGCGGAGACGTTCAACGTGGGTGTGCCGCTCCGGGAAGGGGTGAATTTTCTCAAGAAACCTTTTCCGTTCCAGCGGCTCGCGCGGGTGGTGCGCGAGCGCCTGGATGCGGCGCAGATCGTGAAGGACGGACTGCCCTTGACTGCGCCAGAAGGTGAACCGCGGGCGGGACGGCCATGAGCAGCATCCTGGTGATCGACGACGACCCGGAGGCGAGGAAGGTCTTCGAGACTGTTCTCGAACGCGGGGGGCATGCGGTATCAGCCGCCGGTTCCGGGGACGAGGGTTTGCGGCTTTTCCATGATACGCCGGTCGATCTCGTCATCGTCGACGTGCTGATGCCCGAGAAGGGCGGCTTGGAGACGATCGTGGAGCTCCAACACGGCTTCCCGGCAGTGAAACTCATCGCTGTGTCGGGCGGATTCCAGAAGCGCACCGACCGGGATCATGTGCTGGCGGGGACCCTGGGTGTCCACCGGACGCTCGCGAAGCCTTTCACGCCGGAAGAGCTTTTGCGTGTGGTCCAGGAGACGCTGGACGGGTGACGCCGGCCTCGTTTTGGGCTACCTTATGCCCATGTCCGAACCGAGCAAGCACGCTCCTGCGAAGCCGATCCGCGTCCTGCTCCTCGAAGACAGCCATATCGACGCCGAGCTCACCGTCGAACA
>JAGWYX010000277.1 GCA_018969165.1 Verrucomicrobiota bacterium | reverse complement strand
AACTTGCTCAATCCGTTTTACCGCTTGCTGGCGCGGGTCAGCAACCAGCGCCTCGGTTTCTTCCACTGCATCACCGCGCGGAAGAAGGCGGCGTGACGGCATCCTCGGACGAGTGTGTCCCGCATTCAGGCGGTCAATGCCAGGGGGCGGGCCGGCTTACGTGAGACCGCCTGGTCCCCGCGGGTCCGCCCACTTCATATTCCAGCAGTGTTTCTGAATCCCTATTTTAGATGAGCAACTACTTTTAATGCGACACGGTTTTTCATTGTCTCCAGGACGATCGGCTGCTATGAACAATCAGTCTTCGGGTCTTTCTAACGAGCAGCAAATCAAAAGCGGATTCTGTTGGGCCTTACCGGAATATCTTTGCCGGGTTGGCGGCGCGGTTCGACCCACGGACTCACACCTGGCAACCCACGCCGACGCCGGCGTGACGCGGGACCGGGTGGCTGCAGCAGATTCTAACGAAGGCAGCGAAGGGGATGAGGGACGTTGCCTTCGTCTTTCACTTTGCGTCCGTGGCCCCAGGCCCCAGCCTGCGTCCTCACCGCCGCCCGACCGAACCGCCGTTCGGTGCGGCCGTATGACCGTGCGGGGAGAGCCGCCTTTCGCGATCGCGCATGCAATGGGACCTGGAACCGCGGCACCTCCTCTCCCGCCCTGCGGGCACCCTCTCCTCCGCTGCCAGCGGAGGAGAGGGCCGGGAAAGAGGCGTCCTTCCCCGCCCGGTAGCAGCCGACGTGAGTCGGCTCCAATTCGTTGGCGATCAGATGGAGGGGACTGACGTCCGCTGCTACTCTGTTCATGGGAAGGCCCTGGTTCCTTTAGGACCTGCTCACGGCCCATGAACCTGGTAGGGCGGCGCCGTCCCGGCGCGCCGTCGTCAACTCCGCCAGCGGCGCGGCCGGAGGCCGCAGCCCTACCGAACAGCGGTTCATGGGAAGCGCGACGGACCATGCGACTCAACGCCTCGATGACCGGGGCGAATTCACCACCCCCTCCGGCCCCACCGCGGTTTGGGGCTCGAACGGTTTGAAGGTCACCGCCGCCGATTGCAGATCAAGCTGCGCGGACTGGATATGGCCCGGCTTGCCGAACCGGACCTGGGTAATGTGAGATCCGCTGGTGACAGCGTTCAGGCGCGACTCGATGGCGACTCGGGCCCGGCGCGCATCGACCCGGTAGTGCGCCCGCAAGGTGATGTGATGGCTATCCAGGTCCGGCACGACCCCGGCCGTCTCGGCGCGCACCACCTTGCCGTCCACGCGCACGACCAGGCAATTCACCAAACGTCGAGTCAGATCTTTGCCCGGACCGGCTAACTCGGGCGGATCCAACCGGTGGTTGTGATTGGTGTCGATCTCGGAAAAGAAATTCAACTCGAACGGATTCAGGACCAACTCGAGGTGAAGGTAATCCTTGTCCGGGACCACGGTGAGGTAGCTGATCGGCAGCGTGTGCGCCTGGGCCATCAGGCGGCTGGCCCAGACGGCGAGCAGGCACAAGGCAAAAAGAGGACGGCGGCTTGGCAGGTTCATGCTTTGCCGGGCATTTGAACCGCTGCCGACTGACTCAGCCTTGATTCAGATCAATCGGCTGCCTTTCAGGAGCGCGTAGGTCCAGGGCGCTGCCATCGGCTGCGATTGGGCCAAGCCGGCCGACCCGATCGGGAGCACGCCGGTCCACAGGCAGACCCCAAAAATGAAATTGCCGATACGCATCTTCAACTCTCCTCGCTGATCCAACCACGAATTCTCACGGTTCGCAACTTGACCTGATAATAATCAACTCCGAGTCAAGTCCTCCAAGGATCCCCGCCCTCTGGCCCCAGCCGGCCGATCTCGACCCAGAGCGATTCCAAATCCGGGTCATCCAGCGCGGTCAGCCTGATCCGGTTCGGATCGCCCGCCTCGAAGGCGCGTTTCAGCCAAGCCAACGCCTCCAGCGGCCGGCCCAACCGACAGATGTAACAAGCCAGGTTGTACGGAATCAACTCGCTGGCGGGAAAACGTTCGACCGCCGGCAGCAACCCCTCGTAAGCCTCCTGGGTCCGACCCAAGGCGTGCAGACTGTAGGCGCGGTGGACCCAGCCACTTTCCCGCTCCGGAGCCGCCGCCACGAGGGCGCGGGCAAGCTCGACGCACACGACCCAATTCTTGGCGTTGGCGCAAGCCTGCCACCGGGCTTCGAGCACCTCCGGGTCACTCTCACGCGGCCGGATCACCCGCCCCAGCCCGCCCAGCGGCACCGTCTGCGGGCCGGTGTTGGACCTCGGTATGGGGCAAGCGGTCGTGTTCATCGTTGCAGCGCGCGTTGCTGGAAGCCGGCCGATCCGGCGAGCCCACTCGAGCTTAGCAAAATGTCAGGCGCCTACGGGCATTAGTCAACAGGCAAACTTCGCCGCGGTTGCTTCAGCCCTGCTGTTCCTCGACGCCGCTTCGCACCCAGGCAACCGCGGCCGCCGGCGGTCGGAAGGCGCCATCCAGCATCCCGTACCCAGTGTCCAGCATCGGCCACCTGATACGCGACCGGATCGGTGCGGGTTGGGACAACCCACGGTCCGGAACCGCCGCGGTGTCAGTCCACCGGCCCCCAACCACTCGCCACCGCGATCGCCCAATCCACTCACCCCTCCGATCAAAGAACCATTCGATCGGTGAAATCCGTGACATCCGGGCCTCCGCGGCTTTCCGCCTCGGGTCCATTGGTGTTCATTGGTGGTTAGCCAAGCCTGTGATTCCTCCGGTTTCACGGCCTCCTGGCAAGGTTTTCACTTGAACCCCGCCGCCGGCGGTGACACCTTATTCTCGTCCGATCCATTGCTTATGTCTGATGCCGTTTGCCGGCAGAGCCAGGTGCGATGCGTTGCACGTCGGCTGCGCCGGGTGTTTGCTCACGGGTGGCTCGCGGGAATCCTCGCCGGCTGCGCGATGCTGGCCGTCGCGCAAGCTGCCCGCAAGTCAGGCGCCGCCACCTCAACCGCTGCGGCGCCTCCCGCCGCCAAATCCCGCCACTGGTCTTTCATCCCCCCCGTCCGGCATCCGCCGCCCACCGTCAAAAACCGGCGCTGGGTGCGCAACCCGATCGACGCCTTTGTCCTCGCCCGCCTGGAGCGCGAGGGGGTCAAACCCTCACCCCAAGCCGACCGTCCAACACTGATTCGCCGGCTCAGCCTGGACTTGACCGGGCTGCCGCCAACTCCAGCCGAGGTGGACGCCTTCGTCCGCGACCGCCGGCGCGATGCCTACGAGCGACTTGTGGACCGCTTGCTGGCTTCGCCCCATTTTGGCGAGCGCTGGGCCCGACACTGGCTGGACCTGGCCCGCTACGCCGACAGCGACGGTTACGAGAAAGACCTGTTCCGCCCGCACGCCTGGCGCTGGCGCGATTGGGTAATTGACTCGATCAACCGCGACGAGCCCTACGACCAGTTCACCATCGAGCAAATCGCCGGCGACCTGTTGCCCGGCGCCACCGTCGAGCAGGTCGTCGCCACCGGGTTCCACCGCAATACCATGCTCAACCGCGAAGGCGGCGTGGACATCGAGGAGGATCGCGTCAAAGGCGTCGTGGACCGCGTCAACACCGTCGGCACTGCCTGGTTGGGCCTGACCGTCGGGTGCGCCGAGTGCCATTCGCACAAGTTCGATCCGATCCCGCAGCGCGAGTATTACCAGCTCTACGCTTTCTTCAACAACACCGACGACCGCGATATCAAGGCGCCGTTGCCGACGCAGATGGCCGGCGCCGAACGCGCCCGGAACGCCCTGGACCTCGCCAAGCGCCGCTACGTCTCGGCGCCCGATCCCGACCTCGACGCCTGGGCCAGGAAAATCGCGGCCCTGCCCGTCATCTGGTGGGTGCCGCGCCAGCAGGATTATGAGCTGCCCACCTTCGGCGCCAACAACGGCGCCAACCTCTATCCGCAGGAAGATGGCTCATTCCTGGTCACCGGCATGGTCGAGGGCGACACCTATTACATCATGATGCTCAACACGCGGCTGCGGGGCATCACCGGGGTTCGCGTCGAGGCCCTCGCGGATGAAATGCTCCCCAAGCTGGGCCCCGGCTGGGCCGCCGATGGCAGTTTCGTGCTGTCGGAACTGCTGGTCGAATCCTCGCCACTGAGCGACGTGACGCATCTCCAGTCCAACACCGTTGCCAGCGCCGTCGCCGATTATTCCGAGCCGGGCTGGGAGGTGGCCAAGGCGATCGACGGGGACGACTCCACCGGGTGGTCCGCGGGTATTCCGCAACTGGCCATCGCGGGCCTGGACCGCTGCGCCGTCTTCACGCTCAAGCAACCGATCGGCTTCGACGGTGGCACCCGCCTTAAGGTCAGCCTGGTCCAGCACGGCGGCCCCAATTATACCCTCGGCCGGGTCCGAGTCTCATACACGACCGCCGATCCCGCGCAACTCGCCGCGCAAGCCGTCCCGCAACGCATCCGCGACATCGCCAACATTCCCACCGCCCAGCGCACCCTCGATCAGCAGGTCACCCTCAAGCGGTACTACGAGGCCAGCTTCCGTCCGGACTCGCAGGCGCTGGCCGAGTACAGCGCCGCCATGGCGGACGCCCCGGGCGTGCGCGGCGCAATCGAAGCCCAGGCCATCGAGGAACGCGCGGTGCCGCGGGTCACTCACGTCCACGTGCGCGGGAATTTTCTGGACCCGGGTCCGGTCGTGACGCCGGGGACCTTATCCGTGCTCAATCCGTTCCAGCCGCGCGGCGCCCGGCCGGACCGGTTGGACCTGGCCCGTTGGCTGGTGGACCCCGCCAATCCGCTGACGGCGCGAGTGGCCGTCAACCATTTCTGGATGCATCTCTTCGGCCAGGGCCTGGTCATCACCGTCGCCGATTTCGGCACGCAAGGCGACCCACCATCGCATCCCGAACTGCTCGACTGGCTGGCGACCGAGTTTATCCGCCAACAGTGGAGCCGCAAAGCGATGATCCGCCTGATCGTCACCTCGGCCACTTACCGGCAATCGTCCGACGAACGGCCGGAGCTGCTCAGCCGCGATGCCAAGAACCGTTGGCTCGCCCGCCAGAACCGGTTCCGGCTCTCCGCCGAGGCCGTGCGCGACCAATACCTCGCCGCCAGCGGCTTGCTGGACGCGCGCATCGGCGGTCCCAGCGTCGATGTCCATATCCCGCGCCGCGGGCTCTACGTCAAGTTCATGCGCGCGTTTCCGGACTCGACCCTGGTCACGTTCGATGCGCCGTCGGCAACGTTCTCGTGCCCGGTGCGGGACCGGTCGGACACCCCGCTCCAGGCCCTGACGCTGCTGAACGACAAACTGTTCGTGCGCTGCGCCCAGCACCTGGGCGACCGCATGCTGACCGGCCAGCACGGCTCGGCCACGGACCGCCTCCGGTTGGCTTTCCGGCTCTGCCTGGGCCGCGATCCCACCCAGGAAGAACTCGGCACACTCGGCGAACTCGACGCGCGCCTCGAAAAAATCTATCAGGCCGATCCCGCGACTGCCGAGCAGGTCGCCGGCCCCGACCGGCCCGCCCAAGCGCCGGCGGCCGACGCCGCCACCTGCACGGTTCTGGCCCGGACGATTCTCAACCTCGATGAAGTGATCACGCGTGAGTAATATGAACCCGCTGCAAGAATACATTCACCTCACCCGCCGCGAATTCCTCACCACCGCCGCCAGCGGTCTGGGCGGTTTAGCCCTGTCAACGTTGCTCGCCGAAAATGTCTTCGCCGGCCCATCCGCGACGCCGAAGCCCGTCAACCCGCTGGCGCCCAAGCCGCCCCACTTCCCGCCGCGCGCCCGCAATTGCATCTTCATTTTCCTGTCCGGCGGGTTCAGCCACATCGACTTGTTCGATCCAAAACCCAAGCTGAACGAACTGAACGGCCAGCCGGTGCCCGAAGCCATGCTCAAAGGTGTCCGATTCGCCTTCATCCAGAAAGATTCCGCGCGGATCATGGGCACGCCGCGCACGTTCAAGAAATACGGCGCG
>JAGWYX010000276.1 GCA_018969165.1 Verrucomicrobiota bacterium | reverse complement strand
GGCGGGCTCCTGCTGGGTGATGCAGTGGAAAGAACCGAGCCCCCAAATCAACTCGGTCGAGTCGATGCCGATCACGCGTCGATCGGGCAGTTCCTGCTGGAGGATGGCCAAGGCGCGCGCGTCGTTTGGGTGCCGGTAGGTCGGCACCAGGAGCCGGTCGTTGGCGAAATAGAAATTGGCGTAGCTGGCTGGCAAGCGTTGACCCTGGTAGTCGAGCCGGCCCGGCATCGGCAGTTGGACGATCCGAAACGGCCGCCCCTGTGGATCGCGCATCGCGCGCAGCCGGCGCAGGTTCTCCTGCAGGATCGGGTAATTGGTGTCGGTCGGGTCTTCCTCGACCACGGTGGCAATCGTCGTCGGGTTCAGGAACCGGGCCAGGTCGTCGATGTGACCGTCGGTGTCGTCGCCGACAATGCCTTCGCCGAGCCAGAGTACGTGGGAGACGCCGAGGTAGTCGCGGAGGGATTGCTCGATTTCCGCCCGGCCGAGATCCGGGTTCCGGTTGGGGTTCAGCAGGCAGGCCTCGGTAGTCAGGAGCGTGCCGTGCCCGTTCACCTCGATGGACCCGCCTTCGAGGACGATGCGGGGCGTGAACAGCGGGAATTGCCGGAGACGCGCCACGTGCTGGGGGACGGCGTCGTCGAGGTCAAACGGCGGGTACTTGCCGCCCCAGGCATTGTAACCCCAATCAACCACGGCGCGGTCGCGTGTTTCGACCGTGTCGCGCACGACGAAGATCGGTCCGTGATCGCGGCACCAGGGTTCGTAGGCGGGGAAATGGTGGAATCGGACGCGTTCGAGGGGCGTCCGGAGGCGGCTCAGAATTTCGCGGACCTGCGCCTCGATGCCGGCGTGCCACACGTTGACGTTGACTTCCTCGACGGGGACCAGGTGTCGGATCAGCTCCGCATAGACCGGGGGAACGGTGTCGTATTTGCCGGGAAAACTGATCCCCTCGGGTCGCGGCCAGGTGAACCAGGTGCCGCGGTGCGGTTCCCATTCGGCCGGCATGCGGTAGCCGAGCTGGGCGGGGGTAGGATTTGAGATTTGAGATTTCAGATTTCAGATTTCCGATTTCCAGTCGGAGGTTCTGGGCACCGAGCGGCGGCCGGTTTGTGGTCGGGGAAAGTCCGCGGTGCGGTTAAGGCAATCGTTCGCCGAGGGCGGATTCCAGCAGGCGGTACCATTCCTCGCGAGTCAGCTCAAGCTCGGCGGCTTTGACGGCTTCGACGATGCGCTCGGGTTTGGTGGAGCCGACGATGGGGACGATGCCGCTGGGGTGTTTGAGCAGCCAGGCAAAAGCGATGACCGATGGGTTGGCGCCGCGCTCGCGGGCGACGTGCTCGATGGTCTCGCGCAGCTTCAGGCGTTTGGCGTGGTCCGGAGTGTGCAGCTCGATCGGGACATGGCTGCCGAGCCGGCCGCCGGCCAATGGGCTCCAGGCCAGCGGGGTCATCTGATGGAGCAGGCATTGATCGAGCGTGCCATCGTGCAGACAATCCAGCTTTACGAGGCTGATCTCGACCTGGTTGACGATCAGGGGCATGGGGCAGGCCTTTTGCAGCGCGGCAACCTGCGAGGGGCGGAAATTGCTGACGCCGAATTCACGGACTTTGCCGGCTTTCTTCAAGCGGTCGAAAGCGGCGGCGATTTCCTGGGGATGGCACAGGTAATCCGGGCGATGGAGCTGATAGAGGTCCAGGTTGTCCACGCCGAGGCGTGTCAAGGACCGTTCGCAGGACCGGACGATATGCTCGGCGGAGAAGTCGTAGCGGTAGGGGGAGCCGGGTTGGGGCTCACCGGCCTTGCGGATGCCGCACTTGGAGCCGATCAGGATGCGCTGGCGCATGCCGGTCACTTCGCGCAGCGTCTGACCGAAGAGAATCTCGGCCATGCCGTCGCAGTAAATGTCGGCATGATCAAACAGCGTGTAGCCGGCTTCGTAGGCGGCGATTACGGCGCGCCGGCCGGTGGCTTCACGCTGGTCCGTCACCTGGGTCGGGTCCCATGTGCCGGCCAGGCGCCAACAGCCGTAGGCGAGCCGGCTGCACTGGAGGGTGCTGGTCCCGAGTTGGATGGATTTCATGGCACCGTTTGGTTGCAGCGGGACCATAAGACCTGGGGCGGCCTCGGAAAAGGCAATTCGTTTCGGTTCGCGGCGTGCCGGCCCGGGAGACTTTCGGTTGGGACCTTGAAATTTCAGCCGGCTGGGTCAAGCTGCGCCGGTTGAAACGCCTTTCCATTCGCCGCCTCGGCCGCGGCCGTTACCTGCTGGCGGCGCTGGCGGGCCTGCTGCTGGCCGCCGCGTTTCCCACGTTCAACCTCGCCGGGTTCGCCTGGGTTGCGCCGGGCCTGATGTTGGCGGCCGCCGCGGGGCGGCCGGGTGGTCCGGCCTTTCGTCTCGGCTATGTGGCGGGCCTAGTCGATTCCCTGGCGTCGTTGCACTGGCTGCTGTTCATCCCGTTCCCGCTCGGGGCGGCGGCCGGCTGGCTGGCCTTGAGCGCCTACCTGGCCCTGTATCCGGGCGTATGGGTCTGGTGCTGCTGGCACTTATACCCGCACCCCGGAGCAACGGTTGATTTGACCACCGAGGATTCGCTGGCGGGCGTGGAGCCGGCTCGGAGCATCATGGCGTTGGGCTGGAGCCGCCGGGTGTTGTGGGCGGCACTCTGCGCGGCAACCTGGGTGGCTTTGGAAATGGCCGTGGGCCGGTTCCTGACCGGGTTTCCGTGGAATTTCCTGGGCGTGTCGCAATACCTGGTATTGCCGTTGATTCAGCTCGCGTCGGTCACGGGTGTCTATGGCGTGTCCTTTCTCGTCGTCTGGGTCTCGGTCGCCGCCGGGTGCGCCGTGGCTGCCGCCGTCGGCCGGCCGGCCAGCCGCTGGGATTGGGTCGGCGAATTGGCCGTGCCGTTGCTGGTGACGTTCGCGGTGGTTTGGTTTGGGTTGGATCGACTCGCGCGCACGGCGCCGTCGGGCCGGACGCTGAGAATTGCGCTGGTGCAACCGAGCATTCCCCAGACGCTGATTTGGGATGAGAAGGAGAACGCCACGCGCTTCCGGCAAATCCTGCAGTTGTCCGAACAGGCCCTGGCAACCCGGCCCGACCTGTTGGTCTGGCCCGAAGCGGCCTTGCCGGAGTTCAGCGAGGACAATTTTCGCGCCCTCACCAACCTGGTCGCCGCGCACCGGGCCTGGATGGTGTTCGGGGCCGACGATGCCGAGCCGAGCCCGAGGAAGGCCGGCGGCGACCTCGAACTGTTTTACAACGCGGCCTTCCTGCTCGACCCCACCGGGCACCTGGCCGCGGTTTACCACAAGCAACGCCTGGTGATTTTTGGCGAATACGTGCCGTTGGCGCGGCAGTTGCCGTTCCTGAAATCCTTCACGCCGATCCAGGGCGAATTCGCCGAAGGCAACGGCCCGGTCCAATTCCGCCTGACAAGGCCGGAGGCGCAGTGTTCGGTGTTGATCTGTTTCGAGGACACGTTTGCGGTCCTGGCGCGGGAGGCCGCGGCGCCGGGCACGGATTTCCTGCTGAACCTGACCAATGACGGCTGGTTCGGGGAGAGCGCCGAGCAATGGCAGCATGCGGTCAACGCGGCCTTCCGCGCGGTCGAGACGGGCCGCCCGCTGGTGCGGTGCACGAACAACGGGTTGAGCTGCTGGATCGATGCGTGTGGCCGTCTGCACGGAATTTATTTCCCCGGCGACCGCAATATCTACCGGCCGGGAGTCAAGACCGCGCGGATTCCGCTCCGGGGCCGGGCCGAGCGGGGGGGGTTGACGTTTTATGGCCGGCACGGTGACTGGTTCGGTTGGGGATGCGTCGGGTGGGTGGCCGTAACGTGCGCCGCGCGGTTCCCGCTGCGAAAAACTCTAGGCAACTCCCCCAGCCGCACCTTAGAATAACCGGGTTATGTTCGAGACCATCAAAGGCCAACTGTCTGTGACCATCGAGAAACTCGCCCACTTGCGGAGGTTTCTTTGACGTCGCCGGCGCGCAAAAGCGGCTCGGCGTTCTCGACGCCGAGATGGCCCGCGAGAATTTCTGGAACAGCCGCGAGCAGGCGCAGAAGCTGATCGACGAGGCGGCCGGCCTGCGCAGGAAGATCGAACCGCTTTTCGAGGCCGAAAGGCAGGTCCAGCATTTTCGCGAGATGCTCGAGCTGAGCGAGGCGGAGCCGCCCGAGGCCCAGCCGAAGCTCCAGCAGGAGATCGAGGCGGACCTGGCCAAGTTTGCGCGCGACCTGGACGCGCTCGAATTGCGGGTATTCCTCAACGGGCCGCACGACAAGAACAACTGCATCCTGAGCATCAATGCCGGGGCGGGCGGCACCGAGTCCTGCGACTGGGCCAACATGCTCCTGCGGATGTACCAGCGCTGGTGCGAGGCGCGCAAATGGAAGGTCGAGGTGACCGATGCGCTGCCGGGCGAAACGGCCGGGATCAAAAGCGCCACCCTGCTGGTCGCCGGCGAAAATGCCTACGGCTATTGCAAGGCCGAACGCGGGGTGCACCGGCTGGTGCGCATTTCACCGTTCGACGCCAACAAGCGGCGCCACACCAGTTTTGCCAGCGTGGATGTCATTGCCGAAATCGAGGAGACCGGGGAGTTGGTGATCCCGCCTGCCGAGTTGCAGATTGACACGTATCGTTCCGGGGGCAAAGGCGGGCAGAACGTCAACAAGGTCGAGACGGCGGTGCGAATCACGCACCTGCCGACGGGGATTGTCGCGGCGTCGCAAAGCCAGCGGTCCCAACACCAGAACCGCGCCGCGGCGCTGCGGTTGTTGCTGTCGAAAATCTACGCGATGCGCGAAGACCAGCAGAAGGCGGAGCTGGAACGGTTCTACGGCGAGAAGGGGAGCGTCTCGTGGGGGAACCAGATTCGCAGTTACGTCTTTCAGCCCTATCGCATGGTCAAGGATCTCCGTACCGGGGTCCAGACCAGCAACGTACAGGCCGTCATGGACGGCGACCTCGACGCCTTCGTCACCGCCTGGTTGCGGTCCGGCTGCCCAACCAAACGGATGCAGGGGGTCAAAGATGACGAGGAATGAAGCTGAATGTCAGCAGTCCGCTGTCCGTGGTCCGCTGTCAGTCGCACCGACTTGGTGGGTGCGAGTCGATTGAACCGACGGGTTGCGCATGACAAGCAACGGACAACGGACGACGGACCCGATCCCGTGAACATCCTCGAGACCATCGTTGAGGAGAAGAAACGCGAGGTCGCACGCCTGCCGGCGCGGATCCTGGCCGCCGGCGACTTGCGCGACGCGATCTGCCAACGCGGCGAACGCCGCGACTTTGTGGGGGCCCTGCGAGAATCTCGGTTCACGGTCAACGGCTCGCCCGTCGCCTTGATTGCCGAGGTGAAGAAAGCGTCGCCTTCCGCGGGCGTCATTTGCGCCGACTTCGACCCGGTGCGGATCGCTCGCGCATACGAGTCGGCGGGCGCCGCCTGCCTTTCCGTGCTCACCGACGAGAAGTTTTTCCAGGGGTCGCTGCGGTATCTGCGACAGATTCGTGAGGCGGTTCAGGTGCCCTTGCTGCGGAAAGACTTTATCATCGACGAGCGCCAGATTCTGGAGGCCATCGAGTGGGGGGCGGACGCGGTGCTGTTGATTGTGGCGATTCTGGATGAGCGGCGCCTGCAGGCGTTGCACGCCCTGGCGGCGGAAGCCGGCCTGGATGTTTTGGTCGAGGTGCACGATGAGCGCGAATTGAAGCGCGCCCTGGGAGTCGGCGCACGGCTGATTGGTGTCAATAACCGCGATTTGAAGACGTTCAAGGTGGACCTGACAGCAACGGAACGGCTGGCGTTGCGGCTGCGCGAGAGCGCCTCCGGGTCAGGCGCACTCCTGGTGGCCGAGAGCGGTATTCACACCCGGGCCGATGTCCAGCGGTTGGTTCGGTGCGGCGCAGGGGCCGTGTTGGTGGGCGAATCCCTGATAAGAGGCGGCGACATCGGCGCGAAGGT
>JAGWYX010000275.1 GCA_018969165.1 Verrucomicrobiota bacterium | reverse complement strand
CGGCGATAACCGCGGCACGTTCAACGTCGCCAGCAACGCCGTCTGCAGCTTCAACGCCTCCTACACTTTCGAGGACGGCAGCCTGTTCAGCGGCGCCGGGCCCAGCTTGCTGTCGTCGGGCGTGGCGACATTCAACGGCGGGGCGGGCGCCGGGAACCTGCAATGGATCGCGGCGCAACTGGCTGGCACCCTCAGCCTGTCCAACGGGAGCACGCTCTACATCGCCAGCGGGAACGACCACAACATGCCCGGGGCCACCTTCAACAACCACGGCACGGTCATTCGCACCGGTGGGCGGGTGCGCGGCGGCAGTGGCGCGGTGATCAGCAACGAAGGCTCGTGGGTCGAGCAGGTGGACAATGTGTTCAACAACGATTACGGCGGGGCGGCCTCGACGTTTGTCAATTACGGGACGTATATGAAGACCGGCGGCTCCGGCGCGACGTCGTTCCTCGGAGGCCAGGACTTCAGCAACCGGGGCACGGTGGATGTGGAGAGCGGGGTGGTGTCTTTCACGGCTGGCTACGCGCAGACCAACGGAACGCTGCGGTTCGGCGCCAGCAGCCTGACCAATTATGGCCAGGTCTCGTTTCCCGGCAACGTCGGGCTGGAGGGCACGGTGGCCCTGGCGTTGTTGAACGGTTATCTGCCGACCAACGGCAGCGTGCTGGCCCCGGTGAATTACGGGTCGCGCACGGGGACTTTTGGCAACGCGGTCCTGCCGCCTCTGGCGAGCGGCTCGGCCTGGCAGGTGTCCTACGCGTCCGGCGCGGTGCTGCTGCGCGTGGTGGGGACGGAACCGACAGACACGTTGAAGCTCAGCGGTTCGGTGACGGATGCGCAGGGGCATCCGATCCCCGGCGTGGCGGTGCAAGCAATCGTCGATCCGGCCAGCGCGACGAATCTGATCCAGAACGGCAGTTTCGAGGTGCCAACCAATGGGCCTTCGAACTATTTGCTCTACGCGGTTGGCTCGACGAACATCCCGGATTGGCTGGTGGTCGGACCGGCCGACGCCAACATCGCGATCCACGGCGGTTTCCTGGGGCCGGCGGAGGATGGCGTTCAGTATTTTGATCCGACCGGCGTCACGGGCGGAGGAGGGATTCTCCAGACCTTCCCGACCGTGTTGGGCCAGAGCTACGAGTTGATCTTCTTTCATGGCACCGCCAATCAGCACGGCATCGCCAACGTGCTGGGAGTGACTCTGGCTACCAACACCTTTTCGTTCGGCGAGACCGACGGCGGAGGAGGCAACCTCCGCTGGACCGAAGTGGACCTCCCGTTCACCGCCTCGTCCAATTTGACGACGGTCACCTTCCGCGATCTAACCGGCGGCAACTCGGACGACAATTTCGTCGATAACGTCCAGGTGCTGCCGGCCGATTCGGGGCGAGTCTTGAGTACGGTGACGGACGCGAACGGCAACTACCAGATCGCCGTGGTCAACGGGACCTGGCAGGTGAGCGTGAATGGGTTGCGGTCACTGGGCTACAACGATGTCACCAATCAAACCGTGGCGCTCAACAACGCCAATGCCCAGGTGAACTTCGTCACCACGCCGTTTGCCGGGCAAACCTACACCGTAACGACGGCGGTCGTGCCCACCAGCGCCGGCAGTGTAACGGGGGCCGGCACCTATGCCGGCGGCAGCTCGGTGACGGTTTCGGTGGCGGCTACGAACGCTCCTTACCTCTTCGTGAATTGGACGGAGAACGGTTTCGTCCAGAGCACCAGCCCGACTTATACCTTCACGCTAAGCCGGGACCGGCAATTGGTAGCGAACTTCATCCTGCCGGCTTATCAGGTTAGCGCCTCCAACAACCCGCCGGGCGCCGGTTCGGTCGCCGGCACGGGGAGTTACTTCTACGGCACGACCAACGTGCTCCTGGCAACCCCCGCCTTCGGCTATAGCTTTGCGAGCTGGACCGCCGACGGGGTGCTCCTCGGAACCAATCCCAGCCTGACGCTGGTGGTATATAGCAACGAGGTCCTCGTCGCCGGCTACGCACCCGCGAACCTGCAACACACCGTCACCACCGCATCGCTCCCGGCCGGGCTGGCGACGGTGTCCGGCGCCGGAGTCTATACCAACGGTCAGACCGGCCAGTTCAACGCGCCGGCCAGCATCACCAACGGGCCGAGCATTTATACCTTCAGCCGGTTTACTTTGAATGGCGCGCAGGTCGGCAGTAGTCCGACTTACAGCAAAACTTTCGCGACCACCGACCCGACGAATCTGACCCTGGTTGCGGAATACACCGGCCAAAGCATCGCGCCGGTCGTGATTGGCGCCACGGCCAATCTCGTCAATCCGGTGGGCGCGACGACCAACTTCGTGCTCACGCTGCGGTTCGACCGCACGATGAATCGGAGCGTCCAACCGGTGATTGTCCTGAGCAACACCGCGGTTGGCGGCGCGGTGCCCGCCGTGCCGACCGGCGGCGTGTGGAGCGCGTCCAGCGTGACGGATGACACCT
Organism: Verrucomicrobiota bacterium; assembly: GCA_018969165.1. Taxonomy (GTDB): domain Bacteria; phylum Verrucomicrobiota; class Verrucomicrobiia; order Limisphaerales; family JAGWYX01; genus JAGWYX01. Next base: position 3,507 of record JAGWYX010000275.1, on the reverse strand, counting down.
ATGCCACTCCTCCTATCACGGTTGTGCACGGCATGGACGGCTACAGCCAGGTCTGGGTCTCCCAGGCGCAGGACCTTGGCGGGCGCACCCTCGCGCTGACGAACGTTCTGACGGTGCAGATCGACGCCACGCCGCCGGTAATCAGCAGCGTCGGCGCGAGCCCAGGTTTGGTCACGGCCGTGATCACCTGGATAACCGACAAACAGAGCAGCAGCGAGGTCGATTTTGGCGTGAGCACTAACTATGAATTGGGGAGCGTCCTGAGTCGCGAATTGGTGACCTTGCATTCCGTGACGCGGAGCGGTCTTGGGGCGAACACCCGGTACCATTATCGTGTTCGCTCGCAGGATTTGGCCGGCAATTCGAGCAGCTCGGGCGACCAGACCTTCACGACGGCCCTGGATGTCACGCCGCCCCAGACTCAGATTGTCTCCGGCCCACAGAATGGCCAGCGCGTTTGCGCCCTGCCAGTCACGTTCGCGTGGTCCGGCGCCGACGACGCCACGCCAACCAGCCAATTGGTCTATGCTTACCAATTGGATGGCCAGTCGCTGACCAGCTTCGGACCGGCAACTACCGTCACTTACACGAACCTGACCCCTGGCCCGCACGTGTTTCTGGTCAAAGCCCGCGATCTGGCCGGCAATATCGAGACCAGCCCGCCGACACTCCCGTTTAGCTACGACCCGGCCCGGCCGGTCATCAGCGGCGTCACCGCGGCGGCGACCCAGTCCCGGGCCGTGGTGAGTTGGGCGACCGACAAGCCCGCCACCAGCGCGCTGGAGTACGGGTTGAGCAGCGCCTACGGAACCGTGACACCGCTGGATGGCCGGATGGTGACGAACCACATCTATATTGTCACCGCCTTGACGCCGAATACGACCTATCACTACCGGGTCCACTCGCAGGATTCGTGCGGCGACGATTCGGAGTCGGCGGACGCCACGTTCATCACGGCGCCTGCGCCGGACTTGCAGGTAGTCGCTCTGCGGGTGCTGCCTTCGACGAACCTGCTCAGCGGTGCGACGGTGACGCTGCGTTGGACCGATACCAACTCGGGCGCCGGTCCGACGACCGGCCCGTGGTATGACCAGGTGGTGGTGAGCAACCTCACGTCCGGAGCGCAACTGATGGACGCGCCGGTGCTCTACGACTCCGATGCCCGCGGCAACGTGACGAGCGGGGACAGTCGCACCAACGAATACAGTTTTCGGCTGCCCGATGGCGCGGCGGGCGTGGGTTCGCTGGCGATCTGGGTAACCACGGATTTTTACAACAACCAACAGGAACAAAACGCCAGCGGCACCGGCGAGAGTAATAACACCGCGATGGCGACCGCCACGGCGACGCTGGCGGCTTATCCGGACTTGGTGGTTAGCAATCTGGTCCTCAACCCGGCGGGCCTTCAGAGCGGTCTGACGGTGACCTTGAGCTGGCAGGACGTGAACACAGGGCAGGGGAGCGTCAACGGCTCGTTCACCGACCGCGTGGTCGTGTTCAACCTGACGACCGGCGACACGCTCGCGGATAGCACGCTACCTTATGACGCCAGCGCCGCCGGTTCCGGCCCGATCGCCGGCGGCCAGGCGGTCCCCCGGCAGACGACGTTCCGGTTGCCCGACGGCCTGGCGGGGGTCGGCGCCATCGAGCTGGACGTTACGACCGACAGCGGACAGACCATTCCGGAGTTTAGCGGCACTGGTCTCGCCGAGACCAACAACACCGCGACGGTGCGCATCAGTTCCGGCCTGGCGCCGTATCCGGACCTGGCGGTGGGTAACATCGTCGTGCCGGCGACCGGCGTCTCCGGTCAGCCGGTGCAAGTTCTCTGGACTGACAGCAATCTGGGGACGGCACCGGCCACCGGTCCGTGGGTGGACCAGGTGTACCTGGCTGACGACGCGGCGGGAGACAACCCGCAGTTGGTGGCGGCGTTTCCGTTCCCGGGCGTCTTGGGTCCGAACCAAACGCTGGTCCGCACCCAGGCCGTCGTGTTGCCCGCCTTCGGCGCCGGGGGGCGATGGGTCGTGGTGCGAGCGGACAGCGCCGACGCGGTGTTCGAGTTGAACAAGGCCAACAACCTCGCGGTGAGCGCGCAACCGATCACGGTGCCGCCGGCGTTGACCCTGAACCTGTCCAGCGCGGTCGTTCCGGAGAGCGCGCGCAACCCCGCCCTGACGCTGACCGTCACCCGCAACACCGACACCGGCACGCCCTTGACCGTGGCGGTTGGTTCGAGCAACACCAACAAGGTCGTGGTGCCGCCCTTGGTTGTCCTCGCGGCGGGACAGGCCTCGGTCAGTTTTCCCGCGAACGTGATCGACGACGGCGTCATCGATGGCGACCAGGTAGTGGCCCTGATCGCCACCGCGCCCGGGTTTGGCCCGGTCACGAACTCGGTGACGGTGATCGAGGCGGATGTGCCGGCCCTGGCGCTGCAAATTCCGGTATCGACAATTCGCGAGAACGCCGGTCCGGGTGCGGCGGTGGGCTACCTCAGCCGCAACACGGCGACCAACCTGCCGTTGGTGGTGTCGTTGGCCAGCAGCGACACCCGCAGGCTGAGCCTGCCCGCCACCGTGACGATCCCGGCCGGGGCCAGGTCGTCGTCGTTCGACCTGACGCCGATCGTGGACAATGTTCCGGGCTCGACGGTGCAGGTCAACGTGAACGCCACCGCCACGGGTTTGCAGGGCGCCTCGGTGGCGGTGACGATTCTGGATTCCGACGTGCCGATGCTGCAAGTGTCCCTGGCGGAGACCAACGTTTCCGGCGGCGCGATCAATCCCGCCACCGTGGGTACCGTCACGCGCAGCCCGGTCACCGCGTACCCCGTTACCGTGATCCTGCAAACCAGTGATCCGACCACGGCGACGGTACCCGCCACGGTGACATTGGCGGCCAACCAAGCCTCGGCGACGTTCCCGGTGAGCGTGGTCCCGAGCGACGTCGTCACCGGTACGCGGATCGTGCAGATCAATGCCTTTCCTTCGGACAACACCTTCAATACCCAGGTGGACCAGGGCGCCGGAGCGGTGACCCTGGCCGTCACCGACGACAAGCAGCCCACGCTCCAGGTCGCCATCGCCGCGACGATCGTCGGGCGAAACGGCGCGACTACCGGCACGGTCAGCCGTAATACCCAGCCCACGAACGAGCTTGTGGTCGCACTCTCCAGCAGCGATCCCTCCCAGGCGCAGGTGCCGAACACGATTACGATCCCGACGGGCCAGGCCGCCGCCACGTTTGCGATCTCCAGCCTCACCAATATTCCGGCGGGCGGCCTGAGCCCGGTCACCATCACGGCGTCCGCCTCCGGCTACAATTTCGGTCAACGCTCCTTTAATGTGAGCGACATCCAGTTGCCGGACCTGCTCGTCAGCAGCATCAATGCCGCGCCCGGCGCCGTCTCCGGAGCGACGATCCCGGTCACGTGGACCGTTCGCAACAACGGCATCGCCAGCGCCTCCGGCCCCTGGCTTGATCGTCTATTCATCTCGTCTTCGA
>JAGWYX010000274.1 GCA_018969165.1 Verrucomicrobiota bacterium | reverse complement strand
CCTGGCTGGCCGACGACCTTTTGTCGTACGTGCGACAAAAGGTCGTCGGGACCGTTCTGGGGAGAATGATGGGTTGTGTCTCAGGAGTCGCCGGTGAGGCGGGCGCGGGCTTGGACGCGGCGGATGGCCCAGCCGGCGTGCTCGGCGATGAGCGGGTCGGGATCATCTGCGCAGCGCTGGAGCGCGGGCAGCGCGGGGGCGCCGCCGACGTTGCCGAGGGCGACGCACACGTTGCGCAGGAATCCGCGGCGTTTGGCGCGCAGGATGGGCGTGCCGGCAAAACGCCGCTTGAAACCGAGGTCGTCGAGGGCTAACAGTTCGACCAAGTCCGGTTCGGCCAGGTCGGCGCGCGCATGGTTCTTCATCAGGGCGCCTGCGTGCGCGAAGCGGTTCCAGGGGCAGACGGACAAACAATCGTCGCAGCCGAAGATACGGTTGCCGATGGCCGGTCGGAGTTCGAGGGGGATGGGCTCCTTGAGCTCGATGGTCAGGTAGGAGATGCACCGGCGAGCATCGAGTTGGAACGGCGCGGTGATGGCGGCCGTGGGACAGGCGGCGAGGCAACGCGTGCAGGAGCCGCAGCGATTCTTTTCGGGCGAGTCGGGTTCGATCTTCAACGTGGTGAGGATTTCGGCCAGGAGAATCCAGTTGCCGAGGTGGCGGTGGATCAGGTTGGTGTGCTTGCCGATAAAGCCCAGTCCGGCGCGTTGGGCCAGGTCGCGCTCCAGCACCGGGCCGGTGTCGATGTACCAGAGGGAACGGGTGCCGGGGCCGCCAAGTTGATCGATCCAGCGGGCGAGCGCCTGGAGCGGGTGGGCCAACACCTGGTGGTAATCGGTGAAGCGGGCGTAGCGGGCGAGCACGCCGGCAGGGCCGGCTGGGGGGGTCGGGGCTGACGGGGTTGAATCCACTGCGAGCGCGGTCCGGCGCGGTGAGCCTGGTGTCGGCGGAGAATCTCCGTAACTGACGGCGAGGGTGACGATGGTTTTAGCGCCCGGCAGCACGCGATCCGGGTCGAGGCGTTTGGAAGAGTTGCGCTGGAGATAAGTCATGTGGCCGTGGCGTTGGTCGGCCAACCACTGCTGGAAGCGCGGGTGGGATTCGGGCGGGGAGGCGGTGGTGATCCGGCACGCGTCGAAACCCAGATCGCGGGCGCGTTGCTGAATCCGATCTTTCACGGGGGCGGGGCGGCATTGCGAGCCAGGCGGTACTGGTGCGTGATCTGGTGGGCGACCTCTTTGATTGAGCGTCGGTCGGTATTAACGAGGACGTCGGCCTGGCGGTAGAAGGGTTCGCGTTGGGCGAGGAGGAGGCGGATTTTGGCGAGGGGATCGGGGTCGCGCAGCAACGGGCGGTGGGATTGGTCGGCCACGCGATCCCAGATGGTTTCTGGCGAGGCCCAGAGGCAGACGACCAGGGCATGTTGTTTGAGGCTGGCCAGGTTTTGTTCGTTGGCCGCCAATCCGCCCCCGGTGGCGATGACGGTTCGGGTCATGCGACCGAGATCATCGACGAGGCGGCGCTCGTGTTCGCGGAAGGCCGCCTCACCGGCGCGGGCGAACAGTTCGGCAATGCGCAGGCCGGTCTGCGCCTCGATGCAGGCATCAGTATCCAAGAAATCGAACCGAAGCTGTTTGGCGACGAGGCGTCCCACGGCCGATTTACCGGTGCCCATGAAGCCGATGAGGGCGAGGTTAATCATGGGCCGGTGGGCGCGCATGGTGAGGATTTTGCGCGGGGAGGGGGGAACTGCAAGGTGCAAAATTTCGTTTTCAAAGAAGCGAAATGCCGCTAATGGTGGCGCATGGCTGAGTCTGCGCGATCTGGCGAGAAAGTGTTTCGGGGGATCCCCGCATCCGTCGGCATTTGCTGCGGCAAGGTGGTCGTCCTGGGCAAGCGCGACGAAGCCATCCCGCGTTGGGCAGTGCCGGAGACCGAGTTGGGGCAGCAAGTGGAACGCGTGGAGCAGGCCCTGATCCAGACGCGCCAGCAAGTCCTGGAGATTCAGCGGCAGGTGACGGCGGCGATGGGAGCGGCCGACGCGAGCATTTTCGAGGCGCACTTGCTGGTATTGGAGGACCGGGTATTGATCGATGAAGTCAGCCGGCTGATCCAGGAACAGAAGGTCAACGCCGAGTTCGCGTTTTCCACCGTGGCCGACCGCTACCTGGCCACGCTGAGCGCGGTGAATGATGAGTATCTGCGCGAGCGGGTGGCGGACATGCGGGATGTGATCGCCCGTGTCTTGGGCAACCTGATGGGGCGCCCCGACGAGAACCTGCTGCGGGGCCTGGCGGCGCCAGGGGTGGTGATCAGCCACGATTTGACGCCCTCTTCGACGGCATTGTTGGACAAGAAGATGGTGCTGGGATTCGCCACCGACGTGGGGAGCAAGACCTCGCATACGGCGATTCTGGCCCGGTCCTTGCAGATTCCGGCGGTAGTGGGGCTGCACGACATCAGCGAAGAACTGGTTTCCGGTCAGTCGGTCCTGGTGGACGGGTTCAACGGACTGGTGATCCTGAATCCGACGGATCAGACCCTGTTCGAGCACGGCCAATTGGCGCGCCGGCAAGTGACGCTCCAGGAGAAGCTGCGGGCGGTGCAGACCGAGCCGGCGGTCACCTTGGATGGCACGCGGTTGGTCCTTTCGGCCAACGTGGAGCAGGCGGCGGACACCGAGGCGGTTCTGGCGTGCGGGGCGGAGGGGGTGGGGTTGTTTCGCACCGAGTACTTGTTCATTCACCGGGACGCCCTGCCGTCGGAGGAGGAGCAATACCTGGCCTATCGGCAAGTCGCGGCGGCCCTGAAGCCGCACCCGGTGGTGATCCGCACGCTGGACCTGGGCGGTGACAAGTTCCTCTCGCACCTGCCGGTGCCCAAGGAGATGAACCCATTTCTGGGCTGGCGGGCGATCCGGTTCTGCCTGCAGGAACTCTCGGTGTTCCGGACCCAGTTGCGCGCCATTCTCCGGGCCAGCACCGAGGGCAACATCAAGATGATGTACCCAATGATCTCTGGCCTGGAAGAATTGAACCAGGCCAACGCCTTGGTCCAGGAGTGCAAAGCCGCCTTGCGGGCCGAGAACATCCCATTCGATCCGGCCCTCGAGGTCGGCGCGATGATCGAGATCCCGTCCGCGGTCATGGTGGCGGACAGCCTGGCCAAGCGGGTGAAATTCTTCAGCCTCGGCACCAACGACTTGATTCAGTACACCCTGGCGGTGGACCGGATGAATGAGCGGATTGCGCACCTTTACGAGCCGACGCACCCGGCCATTTTGCAGCTGATCCGGCTGACGGTCGAGGCGGCGCACCGGAACGGGATTTGGGCCGGCGTCTGCGGTGAGGTGGCCGGCGATCCGGTGCTGGCCCCGCTCCTGCTCGGGCTGGGGGTTGACGAGTTGAGCGCCGCGCCCCCACTGGTGCCGTCGATCAAGTTCCTGGTGCGCCGGACCAAGTTAAGCGAGGCGAAGGAACTGGCTGAATTTGCCTTGAACTGCGAGTCGCCGGCGGAGATTCTGGCGCGCTCGCAGGCCTTTGCCCATCGCGTCGCCCCGGGCCTGTTTAATGACCAGACCGAACCCGCGTCTTGAGTTCGGACTCCGACTGTTCGCACGATGAAAGTAGTGATTCTTGCCGCCGGTTATGCCACCCGGCTTTATCCGCTGACCCTGACGGCGCCCAAACCGCTGCTGCCCGTGGCCGGCAAGCCGATGATCGAGTACGTCCTGGACAACCTGGCGCCCATCCCTGGGATCGACCGGGTGTTCGTGGTCACCAATGCGAAGTTTGCCGCGCATTTCCAGGGTTGGGCCGACGCTTACCGCGCCGGCAGCGCCCCGTTCGAGTTCAAGATTGTCAACGACGGCTCGACCGACGATCGCAACAAGCTGGGCGCCATCGGGGATTTGCACCTGGTGTTGGCTCGCGAGGGCGTGGACGACGACTGCATTGTCGTGGCCGGGGACAACCTGTTCAGCCAGACGCTCCAGGATTTCGGCCGGCTTTGCCGGGAGCGCAACGCGCCAGTATTGGCCGTGTATGATGTCGGCGATCTGGAGGCGATTAAGAAGTACAACGCAATCACGCTCGACGGCGACGGGCGCATCACCTTCTTCGAGGAAAAACCCAAACACCCATCGAGCACGTTGACGGGGATCGCGCTGTACTACTATCCACGCGCGACCCTGCCACTCGTCCGGCAGTACATCGCCGAGGGCAATAATCCCGACCAACCGGGCCGACTGATCCAGTGGCTCTACCCTCGCATGCCGGTTTACACCTGGCGCGTGCCCGGGCGGTGGTACGACATCGGTTCGAAAGAAACACTCGACGAGGCCAATCGGATTTTCGGGCGGCATTCGAATCGGACCTGAACCTGACCGGGGCCGTCGAGAGCCAGCGGTGGCACGCGTGTTCCGGACCGGTCTCGGGTTCACGCAATCCCAGAGCGGCGCGTAGCAGCCGACGTGAGTCGGCACTGATCGCTTTCGGCTGGAGCGTGAGCGGACTCACGTCCGCTGCTACAGGGCGCAAAAGGAGCCGACTGCCACGTGGGTCTCGAGACCGCGTCGGGTGCGGGCAGGACCGCGTGTGCCGGTCGGACCTGCTCACCGCCCATGAACCGGGCAGGGTGGCGCTGCCGGGTCGCCCGGCCGAGCGGGAAACTGGCCTACCGCCCCTTTTTCCAGGCGCGCACGTAATCGACGCGGAAGGTCGAGGGTAAATCGGCGTCCGCCGGCATCCCGAACCAGCCGCCCATGGTCTCGCTGTCGAAGATCAAGTAGAGCGGTTGATGCCAATGGGTGTTTTCCACGGTGCGCAGCAGCACGCCGTCGAAATAGAACCGGATCATCTCGGGGTCCCATTCCAAGCCATAGACATGGTAATCGTCGGCCAGTCGCCCCGGGGCCTCCCATTCGCCGTGCCGGTCCCAATGTCGCTTCTCCTGGGGCGTGCGGAACACGTGCACGTTCATGTTGTCCCGGTGCTCGAACCCTTTGGCATTGCCGCCGATCTCGAACACATCGATCTCCGTGGCCCAACCGGGAGTCGAGTCCTGCTGAAACCAGAAAGCGCTGGAACCGGCCGAGTTCATCGGGCGCGCGCGGACCTCGAAGTAGCCGTAGGCGGTGCGCGCCCGGCTATGCACGGCGGCGGTGGTGTAGTCGTGATAACCGCGCGCCGCGAACTTCGCCGGGACCGGTTCCTTGCGCATCGTGAGGTGGAGTTGGCCGCCCCTCACCGTGACATTCGCGTCACAGAACGGCGCCGGCTGGCGGCCCGCCCACCATTCCAGTCCCAAAACCCATTTGTTCGTATCCAGCGCCGGACCGTCGAACTCGTCGCTCATCGGGTCGAACCGGACCCAGTGGCGGTGATTCGCCTGGTCGGAGAGCGGCGCCGTGTCGGTGACGCGCTTGGGGGGCGTTCCGAGCGTTCCTTCCAAGGTCCATACTTTGACCTGTTTTTCGTCGAACCCGCCGTCCGGCCGGTCCGCCCCTCGGGTCGGCACCTGAAGTCCCAGACCGACCACGAGCCCGGCGAGGAAGCAGAGATTTGGCCACGTTGTCATTCCAGGATCGAGATTACACCTCAGGTCGAGGCCAGTCAGCAATCCTCATTTCGGCCCGGCGCGCGACCTTCAAGTCGCTTCGACAACCGAAGTGGGGGGCGCACGCGTCTCGCGTGCACTGGAAGGCGTTTCGCCTTCGATCCCTGAGCGTGCGTTCGGCGAGACGCTGAACGCAGCAGGCGAGACGCCCGCGCTCCCCAAAATGAGGATTACGGTTAACGCTTGCCATTGGCGGGTTGTCTTTCCCGGGAGCTTCGCCTATGATCGCCAGCGAATGATCCGGTCCGAGTCCAACAGGTCGAACCCGCGGCTGAGCTGGGCGCGGGCGGCGGCCCTCGGGTTGAGCGCCGCGGTCGCGTGGTGGGGCGGTTGTTCGCGGCACCCGGCCGCGAGCGGGGAGTTCATCAACGTGATGAGCGTGGG
>JAGWYX010000273.1 GCA_018969165.1 Verrucomicrobiota bacterium | reverse complement strand
TCAACCCAATAGGTGTTGCCGGCAGTCGTGGTTGAACTGTTAGTTGAGGAGGTTGTACTGCTGCCAGGAACGCTGTTGTTGACCAGGATGGCAACCGGCGTGGCGGTGGCCTGGTTACCGGCGGTGTCGGTGGCGATGGCGGCCAAATTATGAGAACCGTTTGCCGCCGTCGTGGTATCCCAGGTCAGGCTGTAGGGGGCGACGGTAAGCGGCGCGCCGAGGTTGGTGCCATCCAACTGGACTTGCACGCTGGCGATCCCGAGCGCATCCGAAGCGGTAGCGGAGACGGTGACGGTCGAGCCGGACACGGCGGCATTGTTGGCGGGAGCGGTCAGGGCCACAGTTGGCGGGGTTGTGGTCACGGGGGGTGGCGTCGAGGAGCCGCCGGGCGCACTGAAGGCGCCTTCGCTCGCGTTGTAATAGGAGCCGCTGGGAGTGGTCTCGAGTTTCACCGCGCGGACCATGTAGGTCGCGGTCGCGGCGGTCGTCGTCGTATCGGTGAAGCCGTTGCCGGCGAGCAGTGAGCCGGTCAAACGGGTGAACGGTCCGGCCGGGGTGGGGGCGCTGTAAACGTAATAACCCAGGACAGAATCCGGTGATGCGTTCCAGGCAACCAAGGACCCGGCGGACCCGGCGCTGGCCGTCACGCCGGTCGGTGGAGCCACGATATGCATTCGGAGCGTGGGATCGCCCATCAAGGCGATGTGGATTTGGTTGGCGGCGGTATTGATTTGGGTCTGGTAGAGGCCGGTGTTGTTCTGGGTGAGGCGGGTGCTGTAGCCGATGGTTTCGCCCAGGCCCATGTGCTGGCAGAACCAATGGGGGCGCCCGGACCAGGAGCAAGTGAGTCCGTAACTGGGCGTGGCCAGGATGCCGCGCATGATGTTATCCTGCGAATCCCAGTCACCGAGCCAACTGCCGAATAGCATCACGAACACGGCCTTGGTGTCGGCGCTGACGACATCGGTGGTGTAGCCCTGGTTGTAGGCGCCGTTGGTGCCGATGCCGGAGATGCCGTTGTATGCGCCCGCCCCGGCGCCGTAGGCCCAAAGGTAGGCGTTGCTGCTGAGCGTCGCGATCCAGGTCCCGGCATTGGTCAGGGTGGTGACATTGGCGGCGGTGAAGAACGGCGCGAAGTTGCGGTAGGCGCTCGCGCTGAAGGCCTCGCCGCCGTGCACGCCGAACTGGTCGTACACTAAACCCCGGCGCGGGAGGTCGAAGGCTTTGGTGCGGAAGGCGTGGTCTTTGTTCAGGTATTGTTGCAGCAAATCCTGCTCACTGGGGAATGTGGCGGGGCCATTCCACGTGGTCTGCCCGGGCAGGTTGGCGAAATCCACCCGGCCCACCTCCAATTGCACCGGGTTCGGGGGGTTGGACTGGTCGAATTTGCCGTCGCCGGGGACGTTCCAATTGCGCTGGTCGTCGGCGCTGGTGATGTTGACCGAGTTGTCCGTCCAGGTGCCGGTCATGTCGGCGTAATAGACGTCGGCCGGCCAGGCGCCCTGATGGTTGGGGACATGTTCGTCGGGCACGATGTTGCCCGAATACGGGACGGGGACATGGCCGAAGAGGAAGACCGCCTTCACATTCACCGGATCCGCGTTGTAGTCGGCGACGATCAACGATTTGACCGACGACACCGAGTCGGTGCGATTGACATCGTGCCGGAGGACAATCCAGCCGTCGCCGACGAGGTCCTGCTGGAGTCGGGTGAGGCTGTTGGTGAGGTAGGAGGCGTAGGTGTTATCGACCACGAGGATGACCTTCCCGCGGGATTCGGTGAGCGGCACGTTGATGCCGCTGTAGGTATAGCCGTAGCCGGTGTAAGTGCCGGCGGTTTTGACAACCTGGTACTCGTAGGCCGTTCCGACGGTGACGTTGGAATCGACGTAGCTGGTCGTGGCGCCTGACACGGTGACACCCGAGCCCCAGGAAGTGTCGTTGGGCGCTTTGCGATAGACGGTATAACTGTTGGGGACCGCATAGGTATCCTGCGGCCACGAAAGGGCGATCTGCGGCGGGGAGGTTTGGACCTGGGCGCTGACCTGGACGGCATAGTCCCAGGTGTCATCAGCGAGAATCTGGATGGCGCCGCACGCCAACCCCAACACGAGACCGAGAACGGCACTGAATTTTTTCTGCATGGTGTTGCCAGCCTGGAACAGGCTGGGCTTTTGCAGAATCGGCCGTCGTCTGATTGTCTTATCGGCATTTTGGCTGTCTCCATGTCGGTGTTAGTCCTACAACCGTCTCCGAGGCGCGTGCGCCCCGGAGACGAGGCAACACCGGCCTGCTACCGGGAACGCAACTGGTAGAAGCCGTTGGCGGCGCCGGCGGGAGCAAGCAGCGCCTGCCACTGGCCGTCGAGGAACGTGGGTGGGTTGGTCACCGGCATCCAGCCTGCCGGTGACGCCAGGTTGGTGGTGAAGTACAAGCTGAAGACGCCGGCGCCGTAAGGCCAGACCAACCACGACGCACCGGCGCTCCAGAGGACGGAAAGAGCGGGCGGTGGATTCACTTCCGAGCCGGCGGAAAAGGCGGCATTGTGCGCGACCGTCTGCCACTCGGCCCACACCTGATTCGGCGAGTCCAGGCTGCGTTCGATGCGAACTTCATCCATTGCGCCCTTGAAGTAGCAGCTACCGTCCGTGAAGCGGCCCAGGTTCATATCGGCGGTGTTTGGAAAATTGGTTTGCACGGCGGCGCCCTGGGTTTGATCCGCCCCATCGACAAGCAACCGGGCTGTGCCGCCGGTCCGGTCCACCACTGCCGTTATCAGGTGCCACTGGCCGGGGGTGACGGCATTTGGACCGGTGGAGGCGACCTGGGTGGCGGTGCCGTCGCTTGTTTCCAGGCGCACTGCGCCGTCGCTGGTGCCATGGGAATTGACGTAGAACGCCAGCCCAGGCGACGTGAGACCCGCGGCCTTGCTGGCCCAAACGGCTTGGGTGTTGGTCGCCGACGGGTCGAGTTTAAGCCAGGCCGCAAGGGTAAAGGCATCACCGAGGGACACAGGGCCGGCGTCGAGGAACTGCGATCCGCCGTCAAACTCGACTCCGCGGCCGATGATTCCGGGGGTCGAAGTTGGAGGGCTGCCGGTCAGGGCCGGGTGTTCCAGGGTGCTGTCCGCATACGGGAATCCGCTCTCCTTGAGGTGCCAGACCAGGTTGAAGGCTGGGGTCCAGACCGCGGCGGACGAAGCCGCGGTCACCGGGACAGCGGCGGGATTGCCCCAATATGCCCAGATGAAATTGGTGGGACCGGCCAGGACGGGCAGCGAGACCCAGACGGTCGAGACGCCGTTGGTATTCCACTGGTCGATCTCGAACGGGATCGTTCGCAGCCCGCTGGCGTCAGTGAACCGCAGGTCTCCGCCCTCCGGCTGCGCGAGCTGGGTGTAGGCGAATCCCGGCAGGTTCGTGCCGAGGTTGACGAGGGCCGGGAACCGGGTGAATGGTTCGGGTCGATTGTAGCCCGGAAAAGTCAGCCTGAGCCGGCAACCGAAACTGGCCGGGTCAAGCGTGATGGTGCTGAACTGGGCCGAGGCGGGGGCCCAGGCCGAGCTAGCGGCATTGGCGGCGTAGAATCGATAGAAATAGTTGGTTTGCGGCGCGAGGTTGGTCAACTCGGCGGCGAAGGGCGCCGGGTTAAAGCTGGTGTTGGTTCCCAGGAGCTGCCGGTTCTCCCAGGCGCCGGCGGCCGTGCCGCCGTCCTGACGGCCCCAGAAGACCGACACGGCCGCCAGGTCATCGCCATAGAGGCCCTGGGTCAGCGTGCCGGACACCTGGGCGGACGACGGGGAAAGCAGCACTGCGTCGGCATTCGAGATGGCGAGGGGCACTGGCGGGGGCAATGGCTGGCTCAGCAATGGCGTGACGAGTGAGACGAATTCCGGGCTGGTCGGCAGCCGCTGGTTGGTCTGCAAGAACCGGGCGGTGAGCAGGCGTGCCTGATTGATGAACCGCTGGTGCAGGTGGTAGCAGGCGGTCGCGACATTGTTCGAGTCGATGAGGCAATAATTGCGGTTGATTTCGTTGTCGTAAATTTCCCAGAAGAGGAAGAAGGGGATGTCCTTTTGTCCCCAGTTGAGGAGTTGCAGGATATAGGCGCGGGTGAGCGGTTCCTGCTGATCGGGCGTGAGAGAACCGCCCCAGCCGTACTCGCCGATCCAGATGCGTCCACCCGGGACGCGTCCCGCCTTGGCGGCGGGCAATTTCGTTTTGATATAGTCGAGGGTGGCGTACAGGCTGGTGGTCTCGAGGTTTTGGGCGTCGTAGGAGGAGTAGGAGAGATAGTCGAGATTGGTGACGTAAGGGATGACCGCGTTGATGACGCGGATGTTGTTACCGGGCGGGTTGAGCATGGCGTCCCGCACGCGGTTGGCCTCCGCGTAGCCGAAGACATTGACGTTGGTAAAGGTGGTGGCGCGCTTGGCGTCATCGATGGCCTGCTGGCGGTTATTGAGCCAGGCGATCATGCCTTGTACGGCGACCGGGCTGGGATTGGTTGACCAATTATTGACGTCCAGGTAACCGTCGCCTTCCCAGTGTCCGAGGTAGAAGGTTTTGCCGGAGTTATCGTAGTTGGTCAGGAGATAGCAGGTCAGGTCATAGAGTTCCCGGTAATCACCGGCTTTTTCGGTGGAAGAGTAACCGTCGAGCCAGGCGCCGTCGGGATTCGCGAAGGGGTAGGCCCAGAGGATGTAATTCCGGAAGGGCAAGTCAAGGACGTGGTGGCAGGAGGGATCGTCGCGCGTCAAGGTGAGGAGATTGGTGACATTGGGCGGGAGGGAATAGTGATATTGCCGTGGGTAGTCCGAGCCGAGATAGAACTTGATCGCGTCGCTACCCATTCCAGCGATGGCATCGGCCGTCTCCAGCAGCAGCGTATTGGTGGTGAAATGATAAAGGCCCGCGAAAGTCTGGGTGCCGACGCGGACGTTGTAGGCGTCCACCCGGGGGTCGGACAGGGTGGGGGCGGACCGAACGTCAGCAGGGGCCGAGGCCAGGAGGAGGAATGCCGTCGCAATTGGGAACAGCGCTGGCCGGAGGACGGCGGCGAGTGGTTTCATGCGGGCCCACTGCCAGGCGGATCAGTGTTTGAGGTATTTGACCACAGCCTCGGTGCGGGAGTGGACATGAAGTTTTTCATAGACACTACGGATGTAGCTATGGAGGGTGCCGGGGCTGATGCCGAGGTTATCGACGATTTCCTTGTAGCGAAACCCGCGCGAGAGTTGGTCCAGCACTTCCTTTTCGCGGGGGGTCAGCCCTCGCAACTCGGAGGCGGGTTCGGGGGTTCGCTGGAAGTACTGAACGACGCGCCGCGCGATTTGGGGGGTCATGGGCGAACCGCCCTGATGCGCCTCGCGGATGGCCGCCAGCAGTTTGGTGGGCGAGGTGCGCTTCAAGAGGTAGCCGCTGGCGCCCGCCGTCAAGGAGCGGAACAGTCGGTTGTTGTCCTCGTAAACCGTCAGCATGATGAATTGCGCGGCGGGGAGCCGGCCTTTCAACTGGCGGACGCATTCCACGCCGTCGATGCCAGGGAGGTTGATATCGACAAGGACCACGTTGGGATTCTGGCGGGGAAGATCGGCCAGGGCGGATTCGGCGTCCGGATAGCTTCCGACCAGGTGCAAGGAGGAGGCGGGGCCGATGCGGTGGGCGAGGTTAGCGCGGATTTCCTCGTCATCTTCGACTATGGCGACCTGGATGGGCATATATCTGGACGGCGATGAGTGTGCCGGGAGAGTTTGGGCGGGACTAATCGTAGGAACATACGGGGATCAGCCGGGCGCCGGGTTCACGCCGGCCACCGGGCAGGCCTGACCTTCACGACGATTCGCAGGCGGGTGCCGTGCCCGGAGGCGCTGTTGATCGAGATTTGGCCGCCGAGGTTCTCGATCCGCCGACGCATATTGCCGAGCCCATTTCCGTTCCGCCCGATCCCCGGGAGCGTTGGATCGAACCCGCGGCCGTTGTCCTCGATAAGGATTTCGAACAGGGAATCAT
>JAGWYX010000272.1 GCA_018969165.1 Verrucomicrobiota bacterium | reverse complement strand
CCCCGACGACGTCGAGCTAACGCTCTGCGCGCTGAAACGGCATCACCTGGCCAATCACATCCACGTCGTGCGCGACGGAGCCGAGGCCCTGGACTACGTGTTTTGCCAGGGCGCCTACGTCCAGCGCCGCATCGAGGATTGTCCCCGGCTGATTCTGCTGGACCTGAAATTGCCGAAGGTGGAGGGCCTGGGCGTCTTGAAACGGCTCAAGTCGGACCTGCGCACCAAGGCGATCCCGGTGGTGGTGCTGACCTCCTCGCGCGAAGAACAGGACATGGCCAGGAGCTACCACCTGGGGGTCAACAGTTACATCGTCAAGCCGGTCGATTTCGAGCAGTTCAGCGAAGCCGTGCGGCAGTTGGGCCTCTACTGGCTGCTCCTCAATCAATTGCCCAAGCCATGAAATTCCAGACCCACACCGGGAGGGCGCGGTTCCACCCGCGCCCAAGACCGTCAGGGCCGACGTGGAAGTCGGCCCTCCCATCCGGGGTGCCATCGCCGGGCGGCGCACCCAGACCGGCCCTCGAATCATGATCGAACTAAAGTCGAACTAAAGTCCAACGAACCTCGAAGGATCATCGCGTGAACTCCAAGCCAGCCAAGGAAGCCAAAATCCGGTGACCTTTCAGCCTCCCCAGTCCCTAACCCCTAACCCTCATGCCCCGCCCCTTGCGCGTCCTTATCCTGGAAGACAACCCGGCTGATGCCGAGCTGGTCCTGCACGAACTGCGCCGGGCGGATTACGAGCCGCGGTGGGAACGGGTCGAGAGCGAGCCCGACTTTCTGGCGCACCTGGACCCACCGCCCGAGATCATCCTGTCGGACTACCAGATGCCGCAGTTCACCGCGGTGCGAGCCCTGGAATTGCTCCGCGGCCGGCCGGTCGATGTCCCATTCGTCATCGTCTCGGGAACGATCGGCGAGGATGTGGCCGTGGAAGCCATGCGCGCCGGGGCCACCGATTACCTGCTGAAGGATCGCTTGGCCCGCCTGGGACTGGCGGTGGCGCGGGCGCTGGAAGGCAAGAAGCTTCGTGAGGAGAAGCGGCGGGCGGACCAGGCGCTGCGGGACAGTGAAGGCTTTTTGGAACAAGCCCAGGAGGTGGCGCATATCGGCAGTTGGATCTCGGACCTGGCCCCCGAAGCCCCGTTGGTTTGGTCACGCGAGGTGTTTCACATCTTCGGGCTCTCGGAAACGGAGTTCGATGGAACGGTGGCCAGCTTTCTCGCCCGCGTGCATCCCGACGATCTGGAGGCGGTTCGCCAAGCCAGCCGTTTGGCCACCGAACGGAGCACGGACTACGAAATCGAACACCGGATCATCCGGCCGGACGGGGACGTGCGATGGGTGCATGAGAAAGCCCGCGTCCTACGGGACGCCGGCGGCCGGCCCGTGCGCATGCTCGGCGTGGTCCAGGACATCACCGAACGCAAAGCGGCCGAGGCTTTGCTGGCCGAGGAGCGCAATCTGCTCCGAACGCTGATCAACACCCACCCTGACTTCATCTACGTCAAGGACACCGCCAGCCGCTTCGTGATCGCCAACCGGGCGATCGTGCGCAGCTTCGGGAAGGCCCTGCCGGAGGAGATTGTGGGCAAATCCGACCAGGATTTTCATCCCCCAGACCGCGCCGCGCAATTCCAGGCCGATGAACAAAAGGTTTTGCAGACCGGCCAACCGTTGATCGATCGCGAGGATTTCGTTCTGAGCCCTGACGGCGAGACCCGTTGCGTCCTAAGCACGAAGGTCCCCCTGCGGGACGAGAACGGCCAGATCGTCGGCCTGGTCGGCATCGGTCACGATCTGACTGAGCGCAAGCGCGCCGAAGCGCGGCTGCAGTTGTTCCGCCAGCTCGTCGACCAGTCGAACGACGCGATCTTCGTCCTGGAGGCGGAAACCAGCCGCTTACTGGATGTCAATGAAACCGCGTGCCGCCAGCTCGGGTACCGCCACGACGAGTTGCTCAACCTGCGCGTGACCGACCTGAACGTGAACCTGGCGACTCCCGCGGCCTGGGCGGAGCGGCTGCAGGTGTTGCGAGCCACCGGCTCCCGCGCCTCCGAGTCGCTGGTCCGGTGCAAAGACGGTTCAACGTTTCCCATCGAGGCCGCCGCGCGCTACCTCGTGCTCGACCAGAAGGAGTACGTCATCGCCGTCGTCCGCGACATCACGGAGCGCAAACGGGCCGAGACCGCCTTGCTGCGACAGAACGAGGAGCTGGTGCGCTTTAACCGCGTGGCCGTCGGCCGCGAGCTGCGCATGATCGAACTCAAACAGCAGGTCAACGACCTGGCGCGCCAGCTCGGCCAGCCAGCGCCCTATCCGCTGGCCTTCCTGGACGCGACGGCCGCCGCATCGCTGCCCTCGGCTAATGCCTCAACCGTCGGAGGCCAGTCGGAGCCGGCGTCCACCCCATCGCCATGAACCCCGTAGCCGCGGACGTCAGTCCACTCCATCTGAACGCCGGAGAAATAGAGTCGACTCACATCGGCGGCTACGGGCCCGCAGGGTGGGAGAGTCGGATCAACGCCGAGACGCGGAGGACGCAGAGGAACGCCGAGTGGAACCGCCAGAAGAACTTTGCTCTGCGAGGCTCTGCGTTCTCTGCGCCTCAGCGTTTCTCCGAGTGTTCCTCCCTCGTCGCCACGGAGAGCCGGATCAACGCCGAGACGCGGAGGACGCAGAGGAACGCCGAGCGGAACCACTGGAAGAACTTTGCTCTGCGAGGCTCTGCGTTCTCTGCGTCTCAGCGTTTCTCCGAGTGTTCCTCCCCCGTCGCCACGGGGAACCAGGTGGGGCAAAATGCCTCCTCTCTCCGCTTCGTGTTCATTCGTGTTCACGCATGAAACTCAAGCTCGACCGCTATGCCGCCCTGGTGCTGGGGATGACCGCGGTCATCTTCGGCCTGGACTTGCTGGTGCCGCTGGGGATGGGCGAATGGCTGCTCTACCTGCTGCCGCTGGTGCTCTGGGCGCGCCGGGCCTCGCCCGCCAGCACGGCCGCCTTCACTGCCGTCCTGATGGCGCTGATGCTCGTCGGCTTGGGCCTTTCCCCCCACGGCACCTCGCTGTCGGACGTCGCCACCAGCTACGAGATCGGCGTGCTGGTCTTCGCCGTGGTCAGCGTTCTCATGATCCAGTGGCACACCGCGCAGGTCAAACTGCAGGCGAGCGAACAGCGTTACCGGACCCTCATCGAGTATGCCCCGGACGCAATTTTCATCCATCGCCAGGGCCGGATTGTCTTTGCTAATCCCGCGACCGCGAGACTCCTGCGGGCATCCACTCCGGAGGCCGTCTTGGGATTGACGCCCGAGGACGTCGTCCATCCGGCCGATCAGGCGCGCGTTGCCGAGCGGATCGCGAGCGACTCGAAGTCGCCCGGGCCGCCGCCGTTATTCGAGTTGGCCTTGCGACGGTTGGACGGCACCGAAGTGGAAGTCGAAGCGCTCGGCATTCCGTTCTCGGACCGCGGCATGCCGGCTTTCCTGGTAGTCCTCCGCGACATCACCGAGCGCAAGCGCATCGAGCGGGCGTTGCGCGACAGCGAAGAACGCCTGCGCACCGTCACCGAGTCGGCTCGCGACGGGATCATCATGATGGACGGGGAGGGCCAGATCTCGCATTGGAGTCGGGCAGCCGAGCTGTTGCTGGGCTACACGGCGGCCGAGGCGCTGGGACAGAATCTGCACCGGCTCCTGGCCCCGCCACGCTACCACGCGGCCTGCCGCGAGGCCTTCCCCCGCTTCCAGGCCACCGGTCAAGGCCGCGCCGTTGGCGCCACTCTCGAACTTGCCGCCCGGCGCAAGGATGGCACCGAAATCCCCGTGGAACTGTCGGTATCCGCCGTGCGCCTCAAGGACCGCTGGCACGCGGTCGGCGTTATGCGCGACATCACCGAACGCCAGCGGGCGGAAGCCACGTTGCGCGACAGCGAAGAACGCTTCCGCCAGATCGCCGAGAACATCGACGCGGTCTTCTGGATGGCCTCGCCGGACATGCGCCAATTCTACTACGTCAGCCCGGCCTACGAGCGCATCTGGGGCCGACCCGCGGCGGACCTCCTCGCCGACCCCACGCAATGGAGCCAGGCCCTCCCAGCGCAGGACCGCGAGCGGGTGTTCGCCGAATTGGCAAAGCTGGGCGCCTCCCAGGACGGCGTCAGCGCCGAGTTCCGCGTCGTCCGCCCGGACGGCGCGGTGCGCTGGGCGCACGGCCGGGCCTTCGTGCTCCGAGGTCCGTCGGGTGAACCCGCGCGGTTCCTGGGCATCGTTACCGACATCACCGACCAGCGCCGGGCCCAAGAGGAACTGGCGGCGACGCAGCAGCAATTGCTCGAGACCTCGCGTCAGGCCGGCATGGCCGAGGTGGCCACCAGCATCCTGCACAACGTCGGCAACGTCCTCAACGCCGTCAACCTCTCGACTTCGCTCCTGCTGGAGAAGACGCAGCAGTCCCGCGTCCCGAACCTGGCCAAAGCCGCCGCATTGGTCCAGGCGCAGCAGGACAACCTGGCGGCGTTCCTGACCGCGGACCCCAAGGGACAACAACTGCCGGCCTATCTCTCGGCCTTGGCCACTCGCTTGACGGCCGATCGCAACGACATGCTGCGGGAATTGACGGCCCTGCGCGATCACATCGACCACATCAAGGAAATCGTCGCCTTGCAGCAATCCTACGCCCGCGTCGCCGGGATCACCGAACCCGTCGTGATCGCCGACCTGCTCGAGGACGCCCTGCGGATCAACACCGAGGCCCTGGAGCGCCACCACGTCCGCATCGTGCGCGAGTTCGCTGACACCCCGCCGGTATCGACCGAACGCCATAAAGTGCTCCAAATCCTGGTCAACTTGATCCGCAATGCCAAATACGCCCTGGACGAAGGCGGCGCAACCGACAAGCAACTCACTCTCCGGACCGCGGCGACTGCAGGCCAGCGGGTGCGGATTTCGGTCACGGACAACGGCGTGGGGATCGCGCCCGAGAACCTGGCGCGAGTTTTCGAACTCGGGTTCACCACGCGCAAGGCCGGGCACGGGTTCGGCCTGCACAATGGCGCGCTGGCTGCCCGCGAGTTGGGCGGCGAACTCACGGCCCACTCCGACGGTCCGGGCCGCGGCGCCACCTTCACCCTGGTGCTCCCCTGCACCCGAACCAAACCCAAGCCATGAGCCCCGCCTCGCTCGAACGCAACCCGCGTATCCTCGTCATCGACGACACCCGGCCGATCCATGATAGCCTGCGTCAAATCCTCCACGCGGGTTCGCTCGGCGACGAAGCCCTGGCGGCGACCGAGACCGCGCTTTTCTCGGCGCCGCCCGCGGCGGTCAAACGGCCGTCATTCCTCGTGGACTCGGCCTACCAGGGGCGCGAGGGCCTGGAGCTGGTGCGCCGCGCCGTCGAACGCGGCCAGCCTTACGCGCTGGCCTTCGTCGATATCCGCATGCCGCCCGGCTGGGACGGCGTCGAAACCACCGAGAAAATCTGGGCGGCCGACCCCGCGCTGCAGATTGTCCTCTGCACCGCTTATGCCGATTATTCGTGGGAAGACCTGGCGTCGCGGCTGGGCGAATCCGACCGGTTCGTGCTGCTCAAGAAACCGTTCGAGGCGATCGAGGTGCTGCAATTGGCCAGCGCCCTGACCGAGAAATGGCGGCTCGCCCAGGAGGCCAAAGGCCAGTTGGCCCGCCTCGAAGCACTGGTGGACCAGCGCACCGCCGAGTTGCGGGAAACCAATCACCGCCTCGAATCCGAAATCACCGAACGCCAGCAGCTCATCGTCGAGCTGCAAGACACGCTCGCCAAGGTCAAGACCCTCACTGGCTTGCTGCCCATTTGCGCGTCGTGCAAGAAAATCCGCGACGACCAGGGCTACTGGAAGCAGGTCGAGACCTACGTCGCCGAGCATTCCGACGCCAAGTTCAGCCACGGCCTCTGCCCGGACTGCGTCCGCAAACTCTACCCTGGGCTGTTGGACCAGGCGCAGAGTCCAGCCCCTGTTGCTTCGGGGACGGCG
>JAGWYX010000271.1 GCA_018969165.1 Verrucomicrobiota bacterium | reverse complement strand
CGGGGTGAGGGTCCGTCCAGGTGCCTCCGAAAGGCAATCTCGCAGGGACATCCGCCCGCGGGGTCGATGGGCCGCCCTGGTTCTGGCCTTCGTCGCGACCTCCACTTCGGGCCAGACCAACCAAGCCCCGGCTCACCTCCAAGACGCCACCAGGACCTACCTGAGTGAGTTCTACACCAAGTTGGAATACCGCATCCCCATGCGCGACGGAGTCCGGCTCTTCACCGCAGTTTACGCCCCGAAAGACGATTCACAATCCTACCCGATCCTGCTGACGCGCACGCCGTACAGCCTGAAACCCTATTCCGAAGATCTGTATCCCGATCCCGCTGGGCCGATGCAGCATTACGCGCAGGAGAAATTCATCTTCGTCCTGCAGGATGTGCGCGGGCGCAACGGGTCGGAAGGTCAATTCGTTCACGTCCGACCCCAGCGGCCAGCGAACGCCGGTCCCCGGGACATCGACGAAAGCACCGACGCCTACGATACCATCGACTGGCTGGTGAAGCACGTCGCGAACAATAACGGCAAAGTCGGCATGATGGGCATCTCGTATCCGGGTTTTTACACCGCGGCGGGCATGATCGACTCGCACCCGGCCCTCAAGTGCGCCTCGCCCCAGGCGCCGATTGCCGACTGGTTTATCGGCGACGATTTCCACCACAACGGCACGTTTTACCTGCCGCACGCGTTCCGGTTCCTGGCGAGCTTCGGACAGAAGCTCGACGAACCGACGCGCGAGCAGCCCAAGCCGTTCGATTTCAAAACGCCCGACGGCTACGACTTTTTCCTGCGGCTTGGCTCGTTGGCGAACGCCGATAAGCTCTATTTCCACGGCAAGATCGAGTTCTGGGACGACCTGATGGCGCACGGCAGCTACGACGATTTTTGGCAGGCGCGCAACCTGCGGCCGCACCTGCGTAACATCAAAACCGCCGTGATGACCGTGGGTGGCTGGTATGACGCCGAGGACCTGTTCGGCGCGCTGAACACCTACCGCGAGGTCGAGCGCAACAACCCGGGCATCTTCAACGCGCTGGTCATGGGACCGTGGTTCCACGGCGGCTGGTCCCACGGCGACGGCGACAAGCTCGGGAACGTGGGTTTTTACGCCAGGACCGCCGAGTTCTACCGCGAGCACATCGAGTTGCCGTTCCTGAAACATTACCTCAAGGGCGACGCGAAACTCGATCTGCCAAAGGCCTACGTCTTCGAGACCGGCACGGACCGCTGGCGACGCTACGATTCCTGGCCGCCGAAAGCTGCGCGAGAACAGGTCCTCTACTTTCACACCGGTGGCCGGCTCTCGTTCGATCCGCCGGGGAATGAAGCCGGTAGCTTCGACGAATACGTGAGCGACCCGGCCAAACCGGTCCCCTACATCCCGAACATCGCCCTCGGCATGACCCGAGCGCACATGATCGACGACCAGCGGTTCGCGGCGTCCCGGCCCGACGTCCTGGTGTATCAAACGGACACGCTCGAAGCCGACGTGACTTTCGCCGGGCCGATTCGCGCCCGCCTGTTCGTGTCCACGACCGGTACCGATTCGGATTGGGTGGTGAAACTGATCGACGTTTACTCGGGAGACTATCCGAACCCGGACCCGAACCCGGCGGGGATCGAGATGGGCGGGTATGAGCAGTTGGTGCGGGGCGAGGCGTTCCGCGGCAAATTCCGCAACAGTTTTTCGCGACCGGAGCCGTTCGAGCCGGGCCGGGCGGCGAAGGTCGAGTGGGTGATGCCGGATGTGAATCACACCTTCCGCCGCGGCCACCGGATCATGGTGCAGGTCCAAAGCACGTGGTTCCCGCTGGTGGACCGCAATCCGCAGACATTCTGCGACATTTACCGGGCGCGCCCGGAGGATTTTCAAAAGGCGTCGCAGCGAGTCTATCACTCCGCGCAGGCGAGTTCGGCGGTGAGCGTGCGGGTGTCGGGCCCGAGGAATTGAGGCGCCCTCGCGGAGCCGCCGGTCGGGGTTGCCCGTCGGCGCCTGGCTCACTCCATCGGCCTCAGCTCGAACGTACCCTGGTCATACCGGCAGGCGTAGGTGGAGAAGAAGTTGGTGGCGGTCACCCGCCCTTCGTAACGATAAACCCCGCCGCGCCACCAACCCAGGTTCGCCCTTCCGCTCAGCTCCCATCCCGCATTGACTGGCCGCGCTTCCAGGAGGATGGCGTAGTGCACCGTGAAGACGGTAGCGAACTTCGCACGAAAACGGGCGCGGCATTTGCCGTCGCCCAAGTCCGTCAGGACGCAACGCAGGTTGCCATGATGCCGGTTGACGGCGCTGCGCCATTCCCCTTCCCAGCGGCCCCGCAGGTGGTTCGGCCGCGAGGAGCCCGGACCCGCGGCGATCCAATCCCGGTTGAATGTCGAGCAACCGGTGATGCCGATGATCCAGGCGCCCAAACCGATGGCCGTCAACCACGGCGCAAGGGCAAGGGGCTTCCACTTCATAGTTTCAGAAAGGCGCGGACTGCCATCAATTTGCCTGTGCCACCAGCGAGATCACCTCGCCTGGCTCGCACTCGACGAGCACTTCGAGCGGACGACAGCAAATCTCGCAATCGGTCGTGAACCGCTGGTTGGCGACACTCGTATCGATTACCAGATCAAACTCCTGACCGCAGAATGGACATTGGACGCTTTCGGACACCTGCATACGAACGAACTTACAGCCTCATCCCCCGAGCCGCATCGCCCCGGTCGCGTAGCCGCAAGCTTGAGCCTGCGTTCCCTCCGCCGTCGGACCGAGCGGCACCTCGACCTTGCTTTCCTAAAATCCGGATGACCCGATAACGGCCATCAGCTTGCCAACCACCAAATCCGGCAACGCCCCGAGGACCAGGACGCCCGCCGCCAACAGGACCAAGGCGATCAAGGCCGCCGGCGCCACACGCAGGGCGGGTGCATCCGCAGCCGCCTCTTTCACGTAAACCTGCTTGAGCACCTGCAGATAGTAATACAGCGACACGGCGCTCATCGCGATCGCGAAGATCACCAACCACAACAACCCGAGGTTCGTCGGGTCCGCCCCCGCCGCCGCGGTGAACAAATAGAACTTCCCGAAAAATCCGGCCAGGGGCGGAATCCCCGCCAGCGACAGCATGAAAATCATCAGACACAGGGACAACACGGGCGCGCGCCGGCTTAACCCGGCGAAATCGTCCAAACGATCGTCGCCCGTTTGCTCCTGCACCACGGTGACGACGCCGAACGCGCCGACCGTCGTCAGGCCATAAGTGACGACATAATACACCAGCGAGCTGACGCCCTGCCGATCATGCGCCAGCACGCCCAGCAACATGTAGCCGGCGTGCGCGATCGCCGAATAGGCGAGCAGACGCTTGACGCCGCGTTGCGCGATCGCCGCCAGGTTGCCCAGCAGCATCGACAGCACCGCCAGCACCGCCAGCACCGGCACCCAGCCGGTCGCAAACGCCCGCCACGCCCCGCTGCCTTCGGTGCCGCCAAATCCCACGATCAGGAGCTTGGCCAGGATGAAGAAGCTCGCGACTTTCGAGCCCGACGCGATCAAAGCCGCCGCCGGGGTCGGCGCCCCCTGATAAACGTCCGGCGCCCAGAGATGGAAGGGCACGGCGGCCACTTTGAACCCGAACCCGATCATGGTCATGAGCAACGCCGCCAGGAACAACGGGTCCAGGGCGTGGCCTTTGAGCCCGATCGCGACCTGCCGCAGCTCGATCGACCCGGTGATCCCGTAAAGCAGGCTCAGGCCGAACAAGGTGAAGGCCGCCGCCATGCCGCCGAATAGAAAGTATTTCAACGCCGCCTCGGCCGACTTGGAGTTCCGCTTGTTGAAAGCCGCCAGCACATAAAGCGGCAGGCTGGTCAGCTCGAGCGACAGGAAGATCATCAGCAAATCCTCGGCGCTCACCAGGAACATCATCCCGACCGTCGCCAGCAACAGCAGCACAAAATATTCGCCGACGTGATCGGTGAAATCGGCTTCGGTGGCAATCAAGGCGGTGAACGCGGTCAGGGCCAGCAGGGCCTGCTTCACCAGGCGTGTGAGCGGGTCGCTGCTAACCGCCAGCACTCCCGCCGGCCAGACCGTCTCGACCCGGACCGTCGCCGTCCACGCCACCGCGACGATGCAGCCGAGGCAGGTGAACATCGCGCCCACCAGCAGCCGGTTCCGCGTGGGTTCTTCGCGCATCGCGAACAGGTCCACCGCCAGCACCGCCAGCGCGGCGACGACCACGATGGCCTCGGGCGAAACCAGCTTGAATAACTCGAGGTAACTCAGCCCATTCACAGCAAACCCGCCTTCCGCAAGCCGTCGAACAACGGCGAGTTCAAGCTCGGCACGATCAAATCCAGCAGGAGCCGCGGATACAGCCCGATCAACAAGGTCGCGCCCATCAACAGCACCGCCCCCACTCGTTCCGGCACCGAGATGGGCTCCAGCACCCCGGGGTGATCCGGAGGTTGCGCCGCCAATCGCACCGCGTCGGGTTCGCCAAAAAAGGCCTTCTGCAACACCCGCAGGGTGTAGGCGATCCCCACCAGGATACCGCCGCCGACGAGCACGGCGTAAGTCGGAAAGGCGTGCCAGGTCCCGATGAGGACCTGCAATTCGGCCACGAACCCGCTGAAGCCGGGCAACCCCATCGATGCCACGCTGGCGATCGCGAACGTCGCCGCGGCGAACGGCAATGCGTGGCTGAGGTTCATCCCCTCCAGCGCCTCCAGGTCCCGCGTGTGCGTCCGGTCATAAACCATGCGCCCGACCACGCTGAACAAGAGGCCCGCGATGATCCCGTGCGAATACATTTGAAGCACCGCGCCGCTGAGCCCGATCTCGTTCAGCGTCACCAGGCCCAGCAGCACAAATCCCATATGACTCACGCTCGAATAGCCGATGACGAACTTGAAATCCTTCTGCACCAGCGCCACCATCGCCCCATAGACAATCCCGATGACGGCCAGCAAGGCGATGACGTGCTGCCAGGCCACCAGTCCATGCGGAAACAGGGTCATCGCCACGCGCAATGCCCCGTAAGCGCCGAGCTTCATCACCACCCCCGCCAGCAGCATCGACGCCGCCGTCGGCGCCGCCACGTGACCGGTCGGCGCCCAGGTGTGAAACGGCCACAAGCCGGCCAGGATCGCAAAGCCGACGAAGACCAGCGGAAAGGCCCAGACCTGGAAACGATCCGGGAACGGGTACTTGGCCAGTTCGAACAGGTTGGTCGTGTGCGCGCCGGCCACCACGTAGGCGGCGACGATCCCGATCAGGACCATCGCGCTGCCAACAAACGAATAGAGGGCCAGCTTCATCGCGCCATACTCGCGGCGGGTCGAGCCCCAAATCGCAATGAGGAAATACTTCGGAATGATCGCCAGCTCGTAAAAGACGAAGATCAGCAGCAGATCGAAACTGAGGAACACCCCGTATACTCCGGCGATCAGCGTCAGGTAGAATGCGAAGAACTCCTTCGCGCGGTTCTCGATATTCCATGAAAACAGAATCCCTGCCACCGCCGCCAGGCCGGTCAGCAGCACCAGCGTCAAACTGATCCCGTCGGCAGCCAGGTAATAGTCAATCCCCAGCGAGCGCACCCACGGCACCTTGACTACGGTCAGGATACTGGTTGGCGGCCAGGCGCGGACGTAATCGCAGGTTCCGGCCAGCGCGAGGCCCAGCCCGGCCAACGCCGTTAGGAGCGCCACCGCCCGGGCCGCCCGAGCGTTGCCCGCCGGCAGCAGCATCAGCACCGCCACGCCAATGAACGAAATGTATATGGTCCAGGCTAACATCTTACTGTTTTCCCTCGCCGCTGGCGAACCGAGACGGTCGACTTAGTGCAGGACGCAGCCGCGTTTTCCAGGAAAACCAGTTGTTCAGCAGGTGTCGTGGGTTGAGGCGGGGGTTTTGCAATTGACGTTTCAAAGTTCGCCACGAGAGCCTCCAACATCGGATTACGATTCTCCTCCTTACCACCAACATGGTAGAAATGCTCTCGTGTCAGTATTGTGAAACCACTCCAG
>JAGWYX010000270.1 GCA_018969165.1 Verrucomicrobiota bacterium | reverse complement strand
GCGGAGCAGCTTGGCTTCCTGCCACGCCGCTGGGACGCTCAAGTTGTCGCGCCGCGCGTGGCCCAGGATCAACCAGCCGCCCGGGGCAAGCACGACCGGCAGGGCCGGGTCATCGAGGAGTTGTTGGGCCAAGGACGTCGAGCGGTGGCCGACATTCTTCTCGCCGTAGGGCGGATCGGCCAGGATGAGATCGAACTGCCGGCCCGCCGCGCGGAGTTGCGCGACGGCCGCGAAGGCATCCATCACCCGAACTTCGAGCGCCGCCGGCCGTAGGTGCGCTTCGCCGAGGTTCCGCCGGATAAAGCCGGCATGGCGCCTGGAGTTCTCGATGCAGCACGCGCTGGCGGCACCGCGACTGAGGCATTCGAGGCTCAGGGCGCCGGTCCCGGTAAACAACTCCAGCACCCGCGCCCCAACCACGCGCTCCCCGAGGCTGTTGAACAGGGCCTGCTTGACCAAATCCGGCGTGGGGCGGACGGCCAGGCCTTTGGGCACCCGGAGTACACGGCCGGCGGCCGTCCCGCTGATAATGCGCATGGGCAAATTAAGCCAGTGGCCAGAGGCCATTGTCAGCAGTTTTCTCGTCGGGCGCGGCTTGCCTCGCCCGGAATGCCAGCTCGCCAGAGTCCTTGAATCTTGAGGCTCGCTGTCATCAGATCAAGTTTTCCCGTCCCAGCCGCCGGCTGTGTTTTGCTCCCCAAGGACTCTATGAGCGAGACACGCAAAGGGAACAAGCAGAGGCAAAGAAGAACTGAAGATGCACGACAAAGATGACCTGAGGTCTGAGGCGCGCCTCGCTAGTCAAGGTCCTCAAGGTCGGCCACGCCACCCGAACTGAGCCGAGCCAGCGAGCGGGCCAGCGTCCGGTCACCCCGAACGTTGACACGGTCGCTCCCCTGTTCCTAACATCCGCCTTGGTTCGAGCCCAAGCATTCGACGCGTATGCCTTCCACCTTCAACCTGCCACGCTGGAATCTCCTGACCGCCGTGTCGCTGATGCTCGCCGGCTGTGGACCAAAGCCTGCCCCCACCGCCGGCCCCGCCGCGGCGCCCCAACGCCTGTCCGCCCCGGGCGGCAAACGCGTCATCGCCCTGTTGCCAAAACTGATTAATATCGACTATTTCGACGCCTGTCAGCGCGGGGCGGCCAAGGCCGCCCAGGAATTGGGCGTCACCCTCATTTACGATGGCCCCACCGAACCCAGCGGCTCCGAGCAGAATAAATTCATCGAGACCTGGATCCGCCAGGGCGTGGACGCCATCTGCGTTGCCCCCGATCAGCCCAAAACCATTCGCCTCTTCGTCCGGCACGCCCAGGCCCAGGGCATCAAAGTGCTCACCTGGGACAGCGACGCCCCCGACAGTGGCCGCGACCTGTTCGTGGATCAAGTCGATGAGAAAGTGCTCGGCGCGACGCTCATGGACGATTTGGCCCACCAAATGGGCGAGGAAGGGGAGTGGGCCGTCGCCATCGCCAGTCTGGACGCCGCCAATCTGAACACCTGGCGCCGTTACGCCGAGGCCCGTGCACGGGAGAGATACCCCCGACTCAAACTGGTGGCCACCGTGGTCACCAAGGAGGATGAGAATTTCGCCCGCCAAAAGATCGAGACCCTCCTCAATGCCTATCCGCACTTGAAAGGGATCATCGCCTTCGACTCGAATTCGGTCCCCGGTGGCGCCGAGGCGATCAAGCGGGCGGGCAAGGTCGGCCAGGTCTTCCTGACCGGCAATTCGACTCCGAACAAGATGCGGCCGTACCTCAAGGACGGCGTCTTGGAATCGTTTTACCTGTGGGATCCCCGGGCGCTGGGGGATCTGACGGTGCGGCTCGCCGTGCTGCTGGCGGAGGGAAAGACCCTCACCAACGGCATGGCGGTGCCCGGCTATGGCCCAATCACGCTGAGCAAGACCGACCCCAAGACCGTCATCATGGCGGCACCGATCCGGTTCACCAAGGCCAACATCGACCAGTACCATTTCGGCATTTGAAGACCTATGAGCGGGACACGCATCGGCCGCGACCTGATCGCGCGGGCCAACGCCCGGGACGAGCGTCATCACCGGCGCGATTTCCAGGCACTCGGCGAATGGCTCGACCGCCGCGGCATCGACATCCGCCAAATCGTCGCGGCGGCCGCCCGGTTCGAGGTCGCCGTCCCCTCGTGGGGTTTCGCCCAGGGCGGCACCCGCTTCGGCCGGTTCCCGATCGCGGGCGAACCGCGGGACATCACCGAGAGGCTATTCGACGCCGCCGTGGTTCAGGATCTCACCGGTGTCACCCCGCGGGTATCGTTGCACATCCCTTGGGACACGCCTCGAGACCCGAAGGGGCTCCAGCGCCTGGCAGGCCAACTCGGGCTCGGGTTTGACGCGATGAACTCGAACACGTTCCAGGATCAGCCGGGCCAGCCTCACTCCTATAAGTTCGGCTCCCTGTCGCACACGGATGGGGCGGTGCGCCGCCAGGCCATCGAGCACAACCTCGCGTGCATCGCGATCGGGCGCGCCCTCGGTTCCAAGGCCCTCACCGTCTGGTTGGCCGACGGCGGCAGTTTCCCTGGCCAACAACATCTCCGGCACGCCCTGGACCGCGTGGTGGATTCGCTCGAAAATATTTACACGGCGTTGCCGCGCGACTGGCGCCTGTTCACCGAACACAAGCCGTTCGAGCCAGCCTTTTATGCGACGGTGATTCAGGACTGGGGCACCTCGCTAATGATCGCCCAGGCCCTGGGACCGCAGGCCCTTTGTCTGGTCGATCTCGGCCATCACCTGCCCAATTGCAACCTCGAGCAGGTCGTCGCCCGGCTGATCGCGGCCAACCGTCTGGGCGGATTTCACTTCAATGACTCGAAATATGCCGACGACGACCTGTCGGCCGGCTCGATCAAACCCTACCAATTGTTCCTGGTCTTCAACGAACTGGTGGACGCCGAAGGCGAACCGGCCCTCCGACGATCCCGACCGGCCTTCCGGCCCCGCCACATGATTGACCAGTCCCACAACCACAAAGACCCGATCGAGGACCTGATGTTGTCGGCGGTGGAAATTCACCGCGCCTGCGTGAAGGCCTGGCTGGTGGACCGCCGGGCGCTGGCGGCCTACCAGGAGGCCAATGACGTGGTGATGGCCGAGCGCACGCTCAAGACGGCGTTCGAGACCGACGTGTCCCCCATCCTGGCCGAAGTCCGCCTCCGCCGCGGCGCGGCCCTCGACCCGATCGCCGTCTATCGCCAGTCCGGCTACCGCCAGCAGCAGGCCCGCGCCCGTCAACCGAGTTTGGGGTCACATCTTAACATTTAACAATCGGCGCTCAGGGCAAGGGTTCCAGGGAAGGACTTATGGCAAGACCGATTCGGATCGAACGCGCGGGTAACTGGTACCACATCAGTGCCCGGGGCAATGAGCGCCGGCCGATCTTTTGGGACGACCGTGACCGGCAGCGTTTTTGTGGATTGCTGGCGGAACTCGTGGCCCGTTTCAACCTTGTCCTGCATGCGTTTGTGCTCATGGACAATCACTACCATCTGTTGCTGGAATTGCGGGAAGCAAATTTGAGCCGGGCGATGCAGTGGCTCAACGTCAGTTACGGCGTGTGGTTCAACCGAAGACACCTGCGGGTCGGTCATTTGTTTCAAGGGCGATATCACGGGGTGATCGTGGAGGCCCCGGTGTGGGGACTGAGGCTGAGCCGGTACCTCCACCTTAATCCCGTGCGAGTGGCCAGGTTGGGCCAAGGGAAACGAGCGCAGCGCTCCATCCACGCAGGCGTCAGCGACCGCCCCACGGTTTCGCAGGTGCGGGAACGGATCGAGAAATTGCGAACATACCGCTGGAGTTCGTACCGGGCCTACGCGGGACTGGCCGCCGCACCGGCCTGGCTGGAGTGTGCAGCGGTCCTGAAGTTGGGTGGCGGCGGACAGGAGACGGGCCGCCGCAAATATCGGACTTATGTCGAGGCCGCGCTCCGCGAGGGCTTGCAGATCAGTCCCTGGGAGGAACTGAGGGAACAGGTGGTACTGGGGAGTGCCGGGTTCTTGGCCGGTTTGCGGCGGCACTGGACTGGGGACACGCGGGAGCAACGGGGGGTGGCGCGCCTCCGGGCACAGTCGGTGGATTTTGCAGAGGTAATCCGGAGCGTGGAGCGCGTGAAAGGAGCCAGATGGGATGCGTTTCGAGACCGCCACGGCGATCCCGGCCGGGACCTCGTGCTCTACCTGGGCCGGAAGGCGTGCGGGTTGAAACTCGACGACCTGGCGCAGCGAGTGGGATTGAGGGAATATGCCGCGGTGGCAGTGGCCGTGAAACGGTTCACGGTGCGATTGGAGCGAAGCGGCTGGTTGCGGGCGCAGTATCAGCAAGTCCTCCGATTGTTAAATGTTAAGATGTGACCCCAAAGGGGTTATTTGACGGCCAGACAGACCAATGCCCCGGCGGCGTTGCGACAGTAGATGCGGCCGTTGGCCAATACCGGCATCGTCCAGCACTTGCCACCCAACACCTGGGCCCGGTCCAGGGCTTGAAAGCCGACCGGCGACGCCTCTGCGACGATCAGTTCGCCCCGCCCGCTCAGCACGATCAGCCGGCCGCCCGCGATGGTCAGCGTGCCCACGCCGTCCACCGGCTCGGTCCACCAAAGCCGACCGGTCCGCCAGTCGAGGCACTTGAGCGCGCCGAAGTTGTCGCCCGCATCGCCGTCGATCCCATAGAGACAGTTGTTGAACAGCACGCAACTGTTGAAATGCGTCCGCATTTGCTTGTTGGCCCAGAGTAACCGCGGCTGGTCGTCCGCGAACCGGATCAGCCCGCAACCCTGGTTATAACCCGAAGAGACAAATACCGTGTCGCCGCTGATGATCGGATCCGCCGCGTTGATCCCGAAGCTGGTGGCCCACGGGAAGCGCCACACCACCCGACCGGTCTGGACCTCGACGGCCACGATCTCGCGCTGGGCAAAGACCGCGACGCACCGTCGGCCGCCTTCGTTGAAGGCCACCGGGGAGGCGTACCCGGCGGGCCCGCTGGCGCTCACCCACAAAGGCGCGCCGGTCATCTTGTTGACGGCCGCGCCGTAGGTGCCGGCGTTCAGAATCAGCCGGTTGCCTTCGACCAGCGGGGAGCCGGCGAAGCCCCATTCGGGAATGCGGGTGCCGAGGTGACGCGGCAGATTCTTGTGCCACACCACCTTTCCGCTCCCCGCCGCCAGGCAGAACAGCTCGCCGCTCTTGCTCAAGGTGTAAACCGATTTGCCCTCGACGGTCGGGGTCGCGCTCGGGCCGCCCTCGTAATAATGCGGGGCCATCGGCGCCGGGTAACTGTGCCGCCAGATTTCCGCGCCGGTGCCGGCCTCCAGGCACACGACGGTGTCTCGGTCACCCCGGTTGCCCATCGTGTAGAGCCGTCCACCGCTGACTGTCACCGAGGAAAATCCGACCCCCACATTGGCGTGCCACACCACCCGGGGCCCGCCCTCCGGCCAGCGCGCCGACCAGCCGGTTTCAGTGGAAATGCCGTCGTCGTCGGGACCGCGCCAGCGGGGCCACTCGGACCCCAGGGCGCCGCCGCCGCCGAGGGGGAGAATCAAAAGGCATGCGAACAGGCGGTTCATCAATTCATGAAGCGTGGAAATTCGCGAAGCGCAAGTCAAGGATTGCGCCACCGCCGCCAGATCGCCGGGTTGCCAATTGCGCTGGCTGGCCGGTCCCCCGGGCCGGCCGATTCAGGGGCCGGCCGGCGAGGGAGGCGCCGAGCCGGGAGCGGTCATCTGCGGATTCGCTTTGCGTGCGGCGCGGGTATTGAGGGATACGCCGAGGACCAGCAGGACCCCGAGCAGGATGTAGTCGAGGTGGCTGATTTTGAAGGGCAGGTGTTGATCGCCCCAGACCGTCGCCCCGCGCAATCCTTCGTCGAGCACCGCGATCACCAGGACGCCGAAGAATGTCCCGAGCAGCGAGCCGGCGCCGCCTTCGACGCGGGTTCCGCCCAGGACCACCGCGACGATCACGCGCAATTCCAGGCCGG
>JAGWYX010000269.1 GCA_018969165.1 Verrucomicrobiota bacterium | reverse complement strand
ATGGACACACTCCTGCCCTCAGTCCTCGGATTGTTGATCCCCATCATTGCCATTGTCCTGGGGATCGGCACGGGAATCATCTCGATCATCCTGGATTACTCCAAGCGCAAGCGGCTGATGGATCTCTACCACCAGCAACGGATGGCCGCGATCGACAAGGGCATCGAACTGCCCCCCATGCCGTTGGAACTGCTCACCGCGGATGTCCGTGGCCGGAAACGTTCCCGGCCGTTGCTCAAAGGCCTGGTCTTGTTGCTGGTCGGCCTGACCGTTGGGATCGCCCTCTACGCCAACCACGGCTGGCGGATCGCGTGCTACGGTTTGATCCCCGCCGGCATCGGCGTGGCCTTCCTCGTTTATCACGCCGTCGAAGGCAAGAAAGTGGCCGCCGAAGAGCAAAGGGAAGCGGAATCAGTTGCAACAAAGCCTCCCGCGACGGTGTAATAGGGTGGTTGTGGCGCGGCCCAGCCCACCACTCACGAATCCGGATGCAAAACCAACACCGTCTCCACCCCTTATGAACCTGCGATTCCGCGGAATCTCCCCCGCCGGGTGCCTGGCCGCCGTTTGGCTGGCGGGCGCCACCCTGGCGTTCGCTGACCACGAGAGCAACCTGGCCAAAACTTTCCCGGTGAGCCCCGGCGGCAAACTGGTCGTCCGCGCCGACCGCGGCACGATCGACGTGACGACTTCCAACGTCGATCAGGTGGCGATCCAGGTCTGGCGTGCGGTCAAGGGCGGCTCGAAAGCGCGCGCCGACGAAGTGTTCGCCGACCATGACGTGACTTTCACCCAGGAGTCCAACACCGTCACCGTCAACGCCCGCATGAACGAGTCGTTCACTTCCTCCTGGTTCCACCACCGACCGAACCTCCAGGTGCGCTACGAGATCGTCATACCCGACAAATTCAACGTGGACCTCAAGACCTTTGGCGGCTCGATCACGGTGCCCGACCTGACCGGCGAGGCGCGCGGCGAAACCTCCGGTGGCCATTTGAAATTCGGGCGGATTGACGGCCCGGTCTGGGGCAAGACCTTTGGGGGCGGCATCACCGTTGCCGGCGCCACCGGCGCCGTCGAGGTCGCGACTTCCGGTGGCCAGATCGAATTGGGCGAGGTCGGGGGCAAGGTATCGGCGCAAACGTTCGGCGGCTCGATCACCGTGCGACGAGCCGGCGGGGCGGTCACCGCCAAGACCTCCGGCGGCCGGATCACGATTGGCGAAGCGGTCGGAAGCGTGGAAGCTAAAACTTTTGGTGGTTCGATCAGCATCAGGAAGGCCAAAGCCAGCGTGACGGCGGAAACCTCGGGCGGCGGGATCGACGTGGGTGAAGCGGGCGGGGCCGTCACGGCCAAGACCTTTGGCGGTTCGATCACGGCAAGTTTGGCCGGGCAACCGGCGGACGACTGCCGGCTCGAGACCTCCGGCGGGAGCATACACGTGAAGCTGGCGCCGACGGTTGCCGTTGACTTGGCCGCCTCGACCAGCGGCGGCGGGGTGCAGACCGAGCTGCCGGTGACGGTGCAAGGGGCGCAAGGCCGAGGCACACTCGAAGGCAAGATTAACGGGGGCGGCAAGCGGCTCCGGTTGCAGACCCATGGCGGCAGCATTTACGTGGAGAAGCTGTAGGCGCGCCCGCCGGCAGCGCCGCCCTACCAGGTTCATGGGTCGTGAGCAGGTCGGAATGGAACCTGGGCCTCTCTCTGAACCCTGACCGCGGGTTGTCCTCAACCCGCAGCGGCCCCGCACGCCCTGCGGCTTGGGACAAGCCGCGGTCCGATCGCGTCCGGTTCATGGCCCGGAGGCATGCGCAGCCGCGAACGGGGCTCTTCCTGAACTGGATGGTGGAACGATTTGTTTCCGCGCACGGTCTTTGCTAAGTTGGGCGGCGTGAAACTCGCCCTGCTCAATCTCGGCCTGTTGGCGGCCCTGACCGCCTCAGCCGCCGTCCCCGACATTTCATTTCTCCAGGACAGCGCGGTCAAATACGCGGCCACACCCGAACTTCAAGGAGCTGCGTGCGAACGCTTGGCCATCGACCGCAATGGCATTGTCTATGTGCTGACCGACAAGGGGCTGGCCCGCTTGTTCGGCGACACCCTGGCGCTGGACCGGAGCTATCGGCCGTTGGCCGGCAAACGGCCGGTCGATGTCGCGGTCGGCCAGGGGCACTTATTTTATCTATTCCCGGACCGGTTGTTGTCGAACGACGATGCCGGCAAGCTGCTGGTTCCACTGCCGACCGGCGTCTTCACCCATTTGGGGGTGGCCGACGACGGAACCATTCTCCTTTACGGCTCGGGGAAACTGGCCGCGGTCAAAAACGGGGAGTTCAAGCCGATGCCGGGGACGTTCGAGAGTCTGCGCGGCCGGATTTATCCGGTCGGGAACGAGTTTTACCTGCTCAACGGCAATGCCGTGGATCACTGGGACGGCCAGGACCTGGGCCGGTTTCACGCCTTCGAGGACGTGACGGCGCTGGCCTTTCGCGGCCACGAAATGCTGTTGGGCACCCGGAACGGGTTCTATGGGATGGACCTGGTTTCGACGCAAGCGACGTTTGCGCGGCAGACTGTTCTGCCCGCCACCCACATTACCTGTTTATTGCCGACCAAGGCCGGCTTGTGGGTCGGCACTACCGGAGGCGCGTTCCACAAAACGGCCGAGGGGAGCACCGATTATTACGCCTCCCAGCGCTGGCTGGCCGATGATGAGGTCGTCGAGATGCAACCGGCCACCGGGGCCGACGTTTGGATTCTGACCCGGACCGGCCTGAATCGGATTCATTTCCAACTGATGACCCTGGCGGAGAAGGCGGCGTATTTCGATCGCAAGGTCCGCGAGCGCCACATCCGCTACGGTTTTTGCGCCGAGCGCCACCTGTTTGCGCCCGGGGACCTGGCCAACAGCGAGATGATCGACAGCGACAATGACGGCACCTGGAGCGAATATTACCTGGCCAGCCAGGCCTTCCGCTACGCCGCCACCGGCAGCGAGGAGGCCCGCACCAACGCCTGGGAAACCTTCGCCGCCATCCAACGCCTGGAATCGATCAACGGCCTGGACGGTTTCCCGTCGCGCTCGTTCGAACGCCGCGGCTTCAAGGTCGCCGACCCCGAGCGTTGGCATCCGACCAAGGACGGCGAATGGGAATGGAAAGGCACCACCAGCAGCGACGAGTTCATCGCTCACACCTTCGGGTGCGCCGTGCTCTACGAAACCGCCGCCCGCACCGCCGCCGAGCGGGACCGGATTCGGGGTTTCTACGATAAGGTCATGGCGCACATCCTCCGGAACGACCTGAAGTTGGTGGACGTGGATGGTCAACCGACGCAGTGGGGGCGCTGGGACCCCGCCTACGTCAACCACTATCCCCACCGCATCTTTGATCGCCGCCTCAACAGCGCCGAGATCATCGCCGGCCTCCAGTTCGCCTTCGCGATCACCGGCAAGGATCTTTACCGGCGGAAGGCGGCCGATTTGATGCAGCAGGACGGCTACCTCGAAAACATCATGAGCAGCATGACCAATATCGCCTACACGTCCGGCTACTCCCACCAGGGCGCCGAGTTGGGGACCGACTGGAATCACTCGGACGACTTGCTGGGCTTCGACGCCTATTGGGTGCTCCACCGCTTCGCGTTCAACGCCCAATTGCAGGCCCAGTTCGACACGGCCATCCGTGATCACTGGGAGGTCGAGCGGGGGGAACGTTGCCCGCTCTGGAATTTCATCTATGCCTCGACCGGCGCCTATAACTTTGATCTCAATGGCGCCTTATGGACGCTGCGCAAGTTCCCGCTCGACCTGGTGGACTGGACGGTGCACAACTCCCAGCGCCAGGATATCCACCGCCTGCCGCCCAACTTCCGAGAGCGCGAATCCGTCGAGTTGCTCCCGCCGGACGAGCGACGCATCATGCGTTGGAACGGCAACCCGTTCGTCCTCGACGGCGGCAACGGCGGCCGCAGCGAACTGGCCGGCGACGAATTCCTCTTGCCGTACTGGATGGCCCGCTACCTGAAGATCATCCGGTAGCGCGGCGTCGCCTCAAAAAATTCTCTCGCCCAAACCGGGCGCCCGGGCGACACTCCCGGCCGTTGATCCGCTTGTCCGCCCGTATCGCCCAACACCCGCTCGGCTCGGCGCTCTTGAGCGCCCTGCTCGGGCTTGGCTTTGTTGGCTTGACCAGGGGCGCAACTCCGGCCGGCACCGCGACCCCGGCCGCGGCCGGACTTGGCGTCTCCACCGACTGGCCGCAGTTTCTCGGCCCGACGCGAAACGGCGTGGCCGGCGGTCCGCCGCTGGCCCGCGCCTGGCCCAAAGATGGCCCCCCGGTGATCTGGCAGCGCAGTGTCGGCCAGGGGTTCAGCGGACCCGCGGTCGCCGGCGGGGAATTGATCCTGTTCCACCGTCTTGGCGATCAGGAGACCATCGAGTGCCTGGACGCCGCGACCGGCAAGACCGCCTGGACGTTCCATTATCCAACGGGTTACCAGGACGATTTCGGCTTTGACGAGGGCCCGCGTGCGACACCGGCCATTGCCGCCGGCAAAGTCTATACCTTCGGCGCCGAGGGCGTGCTGCATTGCCTGGACCTGGCCACCGGCAAACCGCTGTGGGGCGTGGACTGCAGGGCGCGATTCGCCGCCGGCAAAGGCTTCTTCGGGATCGCCTGCTCGCCGCTCGTCGAGGGCGGCGCGGTGCTGCTCAACGTCGGTGGGGCCAAGGGTGCCGGCATCGTCGCCTTCGACAAGGACTCGGGCAAGCTGTTATGGCAGGCCACGGAGGACGCCGCCAGCTACTCGTCTCCGACCGTGGCGACGATCGACGGCCAGCGCTACGCACTGTTCCTGACTCGCGCCGGCCTGGCGGGCCTCGATCCAGCCGTCGGCAAGGTGCGGTTCCAGTTCCCCTGGCGCTCGAGAATGAACGCCTCGGTCAATGCCGCCACCCCGCTGGTCGTCGGGGATTTGATTTTCATCTCGGCCGCCTACCAGACGGGGGCGGCGGTGCTCCGCGTTCGGCACGGCGCCCTCGAACGCGTCTGGTCGGGCGATGACATCCTGTCTGACCACTATGCGACGAGCATTTACCGCGACGGGTTTCTGTATGGCTACGACGCCCGCGCGGACGTGCCGCCGGGGTGCAACCTGCGGTGTGTCGAGTTGCGGACGGGAAAGGTGCGGTGGAGTGAGGACGGTTTCGGGGCGGGCACGGTGCTGCTGGCAGGCGATCAACTGGTGGTGCTGCGCGATGCAGGCGAGTTGCTGCTGGCGCCGGCGATTCCGACGGCGTTCAAGCCGACGGCGCGCGCGCAAATCCTCGGCAGCGGCGTGCGGGCTTACCCGGCGCTGGCCGCTGGCCGCCTGTTCGCGCGGAGCAAGGACAAGCTGGTGTGCGTGGAGCTGGGGGCAGGCCATTACTGACCAGATCCTGGGATAGAGTACAGTTTGCGAGCGGCCAAAGGCGAGCAGGAGAGTGGTCTGGGTCGCTTTCCATGAACTGCGCTACAAACAAACCTGCAACTTCTTTGCCTTCAGGCGTGTTTTTGGAGTAAGATGCCCCCAACCGGACTGGGGCAATGATGACGGACGCAGACAACTTCGAGGCCTTTATGCGAGCCTACCAAAACATGGTTTATACCACGGCGGTCCGGCTGCTGGGGAACGAGACCGACGCGCAAGACATTGCGCAGGAGGTGTTCCTGAAGGCCTTCGAGCGCTACGCCGACCTCTCCCAAAGCCCCACCGCCGGCGGGTGGCTCAAGACCGTCACCACTAACTTGTGCCTGAATCACCTCTCCCGCTATCGCGCCCGGTGGCGCTTCTTTTCCGAAATGAGCGCCGAGGATGAGGACCGCGATTTCGCGGCCGAGTTGCCCGCACCCGACACGTTCACGGCGACGTTCGACGGCGGAGACCGCCGGCAGTTGCTCGAACAGGCGCTGCAGAAGTTGCCGACGGCCCAACGCGTGCCGCTGGTCCTCTACCATTTCGAGGAAAAAAGCTACGAAGACATCGCCCGGCAGTTGGGCGTGTCGCTCAGC
>JAGWYX010000268.1 GCA_018969165.1 Verrucomicrobiota bacterium | reverse complement strand
TCAACCCGACGAACGACAACGTCTTCGACGGCACCAAGACGGTGACCGTGACCCTGGCCTTGCCGATGCAGTCCCTCGGGTTCCTCGCCGACACGAACATCACCAACAGCGCCGCTTGCCCGGGTTGGGAAGTCCTCCCTCTGAATAACCAGCCGGTGTTTTATCAAACTTATCCTGATTACGCGTTGGCGGAGGGCGCTGCCGAAGCCACGCTGGCCATCCTCGATCACAATCGGCCCACACCCCCGACGGTTTCGGTGGCGACGGTCGAAGATCTGGCGTCCGAAAACGGCCCCGGCGTCGGCCTGATGACCCTCACCCGGTTCGGCGACGTGGATACCCCGCTCACGGTCTATTTCACGGTCAGCGGCAGCGCGGTCCCGGGGCGCGACTACGTGGCGTTGCCGGCGTCGGTGACCCTGCCCGCTCACGCCAACTCGGTCGATCTCCCGGTCCAGGCCCTGGACAACCTTTACGTGGGCGGCAACAAGACGATCGTCGTCACGCTCGCCGCCAGCAGCGCTTACACCGTCGGCGCCGCCACCGCGACGGTGACGATCCTGGGCAACGACCCGCCGGTCGTCACGCTCGATGCCTCGCAAGCGGTTGCTTCCGGCACGCCGACCGGCACCGGGACGTTTACCGTGACGCGCACCGGGAGCGTCGCGCAGGACCTTGTCGTCAATTACCTGGTCGCCGGCACGGCGGTCAGCGGCATCGATTACGCGCCGCTCACCGGTTCCGTGACCGTCCCCGCGGGGAGCATCAGCGCGGATATCACGGTCACGCCGCTGGGCAACCGGTTCATCGGGGGCAGCCAAACGGTTTCGGTGTATCTCTCCTCGAGCCCGGCTTACGACATTGGCACGCCCAACGCCGCCACCGTGGTGATCGAGGACACGACGCTGCCGACGGTCAACGTCGCGGCGACCATCCCGATCGCCGTGGAGCCAAGCACGCCCGGTGAATTCACGATCACGCGCACGGGCGACTTGAGCGCCGACCTGGTGGTGAATTTCGAGACGGGCGGCACCGCCATCCCGCAGGCCCGCTACTCGAGCATTGGCAGCAGCGCGCGCATCCCCGCCGGAGCCGACCGTGTCGCGCTCCCGATTAATCCCATCGACGATCCTTATCGTGAGGACGACCAAACCATCATCCTGAAGCTGCTCCCGGACCCGGCCTACAATATTGGCCCCACCAACGAGGCGCTGGTTACCTTGCAGGACGACGACGGCGGCGCCTTCCCTTACGTCGGGTTCACGCTGGTATCGTCGGGCGGCCCGGAGTCGGTGTCGCCTGCGCACCTCGCGGTGATGATCAGCGCGACGCCCGCGCCCGGCCAGGACGTGACGGTCGATTACCAGGCCACGGGCGGCACGGCGATTCCAGGGATCGACTTTCTGCTCAGCACGAACAATCACCTGGTCTTTACCAATGGCGGCCCGACCATCCAGGACATCCCGGTCACGATCATCGACAACCAAATCCCGCAGCCGAACCGGACGATATTCATCACGTTGCTGGACCCGGCGCCGATCCTGACCAACGTGGTCGTGACCAACCAGATTCCCAATCCCCAGGACCCAACCCAGACGACCAACCAGGTCGTCACGAACCTGGTCGCGATTCCCGTCCCCACCAATGCCTTCATCGGCGTCTTCAAGACCCACACCTATACCATCCTGGATGACGACCTGGCCGTCGTCACCGTCAAGGCCTCCAGTTCCAATGCCGTCGAGGCGGGTCCGCAACCGGGCCGTTTCACCCTCACCCGGGTCGGCTCGACCAATGTCGATTTGACCGTGAGCTTCGCGGTCACGGGCACCGCCAGCAGCGGGACGGATTTTGTGCCGATTGGCAACTCGGTCACGATTCCGGCCGGCACCAACGCGGTGGACATTCCTCTGGTGCCCATTGACGATCACACCGCGGAACTCCCGGAGACCGTCACCCTGACCCTGCTCGACGCCCCGGGCGCGCAGATCGGCTCACCCAACCAGGCGACGGTCCTCATCCAGAATATCGATGGCACGCTCGAGTTCGCTTCCCCAACCTACTCGGCGGATGAAACCAACGGCGTCGCCGTAATCACCGTGCAGCGCACCGGCGACACAAACGCCGCGGTAACGGTGGATTACGCGACCAGCGACGGCACGGCCACGGCCGGGATCGATTACCAACCGGCGGCCGGCACGTTGAGTTTCGCCCCCGGGGTGACGATGCAGTCGTTTTCGATTCCACTGCTCGACGATCGGGCGGTGGAAACCAACGAGACGATCAACCTGGCGCTGCGCAACCCGACCGGCGGCGTGCCATTGGGGGGCCAGAACCGGGCGGTGCTGACGATCATCGACAACGATACGGCATTCCAATTCGCGGCCACCAACTTCCTCGTCAACGAAAACGGGACCAATGCCGTCATCACCGTGCAGCGCCTCGGCGCCAGTTTCAACCCGGTGACGGTGGACTACGCCACGCGCGACGGCACGGCGATCGCGGGTGTGAAGTACGGGGCGGAATCCGGCACCCTGAGCTTTGCCGCCGGCGAAACCGCGAAGACGTTCCTGGTGCCGATCCTGGACAACGCGATCATCGATGGGAACCAGACCGTGAGCCTGTTGCTGACCAACCCGACGGGTGGGGCGATCCTGGGCACTCCGGGCAGCGCGACCCTGACCATCCTGGATGACGACTGCGCCCTGGCCTTCGACACCAACGCTTACAGCGTCCTGGAATACGCCGGCGCTGTCACCCTCAACGTGCGGCGCCTCGGCGGCACCGTGAACCCCGTCCGCGTCGATTTCGCCACGCGTGACGGCACCGCGCGGCAGGGCTCCCATTACGTCGCGCAGGGAGGCACGCTCTCGTTCGCCGGGGATGCCTACCTCCCTTCGACGAACGGCACCGGGCTCATCGAATTCCAGCCCGGTGAGACCAATAAAACCATCACGATCCCGATCCTCGACAACGCCGTGGCGAATGGCGACCAGACCTTCTACGTGCTGCTGAGCAACGTCACCGGCCCCAAGACCGGCGCTTTGCCCGGCTCAGCGGTTCTGGGCCAACCCGCCAACGCCGTCGTCACCATTATCGACGATGAGGCGCCCGGTTTTGTCGATTACTGGTTTAATCCCCGCGGCGGCGCCAACGGCCGCGTGCGGGCCGTCGGCGTGGATTCGGAAGGCAGGGTGTTGTTGGGAGGCGAGTTCACCGCCATCGACGGGATCACGTTCAACCGCGTCGCGCGCCTGCACGCCAACGGTTACCTGGACAGCGGATTCAACCCCGGGGCCGGGGCGGAAGGTATCGTGGACGCGGTTTGCGCGCAAGCGGACGACAAGGTGTTGCTCGGTGGCGCCTTTGCCACCGTGGACACGGTCAGTCGCAACCGCATCGCCCGCCTCAACGCCGATGGTTCGCTCGATTCGAG
Source organism: Verrucomicrobiota bacterium (assembly GCA_018969165.1). GTDB lineage: Bacteria > Verrucomicrobiota > Verrucomicrobiia > Limisphaerales > JAGWYX01 > JAGWYX01. Next base: position 2,620 of record JAGWYX010000268.1, on the reverse strand, counting down.
TTTTGATCCGGGCCAAGGCGCCAATGACGTGGTCCGCTGCGTCGCCAGTCAACCCGACGACAAAGTGCTCCTCGGTGGCGATTTCACCAGCATTCAGTTCGCCAGCGTCAACCACCTGGCCCGACTGAACGCCGACGGTTCCCTGGATGGCACGTTCAGCGTGGGAGCCGGTTCGGATGGGCCCGTCTATGCGATCGCCCTGCAACCGGATGGCAAGGTGCTCGTGGCCGGTGCTTTCAGCACCCTCAATGGCACTGCCGCGAACCACCTGGCCCGGCTGAACGCCGACGGTTCCGTGGACGCCGGTTTTGCGCCGGGTCCCGGCGCCGACGGCGCGGTTTACTCGGTCGCCGTCCAGACAGACGGAGGGGTGCTGGCCGCCGGCGCGTTTTCGAACGTCAACGGCGCGGCCTTCGACCACGTCGCGCGGCTGAACCCGGACGGTTCGCCGGACTTCGGGTTCCAGACCGGGACCGGCGCGGACGGGCCGGTGTATTCCGTGGCCGCGTTGCCGGACGGAAAGGTTTTCATCGGCGGCGCGTTCACGCAATTCAACGGCGGCAACCTGAACCGGTTTGCCCGGCTCAACAGCAACGGGTCGCTCGACGCGGGTTTCAACATCGGCTCGGGCGCCAATGGCACGATTTACTCGGTGGCCGCACAGCCGAACACGGCGTTGCTGATCGGCGGCGAATTCACCGTCGTCAATGGTTTGAACCGCAACCGCATCGCCCGCATCCACGGCGACGAACTCCTCACCGTCGGTGTCGCCCAGTTCGACAGTGCGGTCTATCCAGTGTCCGAGACCAACGGTCTGGCGGTGATCACCGTGCAGCGGACGGGCAATATGGCGACCGCCTTTAGCGTCGATTACGCGACCAGTGACGGCACGGCTCGGAGCGGCGTGAAGTATATCAGCCAGAGCGGCACGCTGGCCTTTGCTCCCGGCCAGACCGGGCAGACATTTACCATCCCGATCATCAATGAGACCGCCGCCGAAGGGAACGAGACCGTGAACCTGACGCTGAGCAACCCTTCTCCGGGCGGGATCCTGGGCGTTCGCAACACCGCCGTGCTCGTCATCATCGACGACGAGAGTGCCGTCGCCTTCACGCTCCCGACTTACTCGGTGCCGGAGAACGCGGGCGCGGCGACCGTGGTGGTGGAACGCACCGGCAACCCGAGCGGACCGGCCAGCGTCGATTACGCGACGCACGACGGTACCGCGACCGCGGGCCTGGATTACCTGGCGCAAAGCGGGACGCTACAGTTCGCCCCCGGCCAAACCAACCAGACCATCACAGTTCCCATCCTGGATGATCAATTGATCGAAACCAACGCGACCATCCTCCTGACTCTGGTCAATCCCACCGGCGGCTTGAGCCTGGGCAACCAGAGCAATGCCGTGCTCACGATCATCGACAACGACGCCCCGCCGCCGTTTTTCAACCTGACCCTCCTGCCGGGCCCGGGCGGCATCGCGTCGCCACCCTCGGGCCGCTACCCCACCAACTCCGTCCTGGTCCTGACCGCCACCCCCGAACGCAACTACGAATTTGTCGAATGGGAGGGTACCGTGGTTTCCACCGCCGACCCGTTCTTCCTGCGGCTGGATCACGACTACACGTTGACCGCGCGGTTCCGCGTCAAACAGCCGACCGACACCTTCGAATCCGGCGACCTGACGGCGCTCCCGTGGGTGACCTTCGGCAACCAGCCGTGGTTTGTGCAAACGAACGTGGTTGCCACCGGCCGGTTCGCCGCGCGCTCCGGCCTGCTCGGGGACAGCCAGCAAAGTTCGCTGAGCTTGAGCCTCATCACCCTGGCCGGCACGGCCTCGTTTGATTTCCGCGTCAGCTCGGAGTCGGGCTTTGATTTTCTCGAGTTTTACGTGAACGGAGTCCGGGTGCAGCGTTGGTCCGGGGAGGTGGGCTGGCAGAACTTCCAGTTCTCCGTTCCGGCCGGCCTGAACCAATTCGAATGGCGCTACAGCAAGGATGCGAACTTCAGCGCCGGCCTCGACGCCGCCTTCCTCGATAACGTCTTCATCCCCCTGAATGTCCCGGACCCGACGCCGCCGGAGGCGGTGCTCGACATTTTCCAGACACCGACCGGCGCGCCCTTGCTGCAACTCGATGGTCAGGCCGGGCGAAACTACGTCGTGGAAACGTCCACCAACCTCGTGGATTGGCAGCCGTTGTGGACCAACCTCCTGCCGGCCAACCTGCTGTTTCAAACGGACGCGGCGGCCACCAACTACCCGATGCGTTTCTACCGCGCGCGAACGCCGTGAGCCCTTTCGTGCGCCCGCCCGCCGAAACGTGTGCTCCTAAGCTCCATAGCGCAACGTCTCTTGTTTGTCTCTTCCGGGCCTGACTGAGTTTCGGACGTCCACTGCGCGAGTTCTGTGATCACCAAGCTCTACCGCCGCCGCCACGGGGGCCGCTGGAACCTGGGCTTCTGCGATGGGCACGTCGAGGACGTGCGCCCGCAGGACGCCTTCGACTGCCGGCAGGACGCGCAGATGCGGCGGTGGAACCGGGATCACCGGTCGCATAACCGGCCTTGGGCAGTGTCCTGATTTCGGTGCGCGGCCCTATGAGCCGCAGCACAGCGGCTT
>JAGWYX010000267.1 GCA_018969165.1 Verrucomicrobiota bacterium | reverse complement strand
TCGTTGACGCGGCCGAAGAGGTTGTGGAGGTCGCCCATGATGTCCTGATAGGCGCCCATGAGGAAGAACCCCAGGTAATAGGGCTCGGTCCCGTTGCCGTTGGCGTTGAGCGGATGCAGCGGGAGGGTCCCGCGGACATCGCGCAGGTCGATGAACTTGTTGATCTGGCCGTCGGAATCGCAGGTGATGTCCACCAGCGTCGCCTCGCGGGTCGGCCGCTCGTGCAGCCGGTTGATCGGCATGATCGGGAACAACTGGCCGAGCGCCCAGTGGTCCAGCAGCGACTGGAACACGGAGAAATTGCACAGGTATTGGTCGCCGAGGCTGTCTTCGAGCTTGCGGATTTCCTCCGGCACGTAGGCCTGGCCGCGGTAGCTCTGGACCACCGCCTCGCTGATCTCCCAGTAAAGGTTCTCGATCTTGGCCTTGTCGGGCAACCCCAGCAGGCCCAGGGTGAACATGGTGTGGGCGTCCTCCTTGCGTTCGAGGGCGTCGTGATACGCCTCCAGCTTGTTGAGCTTGGCCAGGTGGCGCCGGATGTCCAGCAGTTCGCGGACCAGGGCGTGCTCGTTATCGCCATAGGGCAGGTGGTTGCACGGCCGGGCCTTGCCGATCGAGCCGAAGACCTCGACGATCAGCACGCTGTGATGGGCGACGATGGCGCGGCCGCTCTCACTGATGATTTCCGGGTGCGGCACTTTCTCGGCATTGCAGACGTCGGCCAGGTAATAGACGATGTCGTTGGTGTATTCCTGGAGGGTGTAATTGGTCGAACTGTCGAACGCCGAGCGGCTGCCGTCGTAATCCACCCCCAGGCCGCCCCCGACGTCGAGGCATTCGATGGGGAACCCCATCTGGTAAAGCTTGGCGTAGAAGCGCGCCGCCTCCTGGACCGCCTTCTTGACCGTCAGGATGTCCGGCACCTGCGAGCCGATGTGGAAATGCAGCAGCTTGAAGCAGTGCTCGAGTTTCTCCGCCCGCAACAGATCCGTGGCCGCCAGCATCTCGGCGGTGCTGAGGCCGAACTTGGCGTTTTCGCCGCCGCTTTCGGCCCATTTGCCGGCCCCCTTGCTCAGGAGCCGCGCGCGGATGCCCAGCACCGGCTCGGCGCCCACTTGCCGCGACACGGCGATGATCTGCCGGAGTTCCTCCAGCTTCTCGACCACCATGATGACCCGTTTGCCCAGTTTGATCCCCATCAGCGCCATCCGGATAAAACTGGCGTCCTTGTAACCGTTGCAGATGATCAGGCTGCCCGCCTCGTGCTGCAGGGCCAGCCCGGCGAACAACTCCGGCTTGCTGCCGACCTCCAGCCCGAAGCGATACGGCTTCCCGGCGTCCAGGATCTCCTCGACCACCTCGCGGAGCTGGTTGACTTTGATGGGAAACACGCCGCGATACTGCCCCTGGTAGTTGAACTCGGCGATCGAGTTGCGGAACGCCAGGTTGATCGACTCGACCCGATGCCGGAGAATATCCTGAAAGCGGATCAGGAGCGGGAACTTCAGCCCGCGGCCTTTGGCCTCCTCGATCACATCGGTCAAATCCACCGTCGCTCCCGCCTCCTGCAACGGCCGGGCGACCACATGGCCGGTGTCGTTGACGTCAAAATAGCGGGCCCCCCAACGATCGATGTTGTAGAGGCTGCGGGCGGCCTGGATGTCCCAGGTCGGGACCGCTTCCGAAGGATCGTTCATGTCATGCAGCTCGAAATGTGCGCACTATACGGACGACATCGCAGAATTCAATAGAGCGCGCAAAATAATTGCGCGCAAGGTTTTTTCGCGCTTTGCTTCCCGCGGCAGATTTGGTTTGATCCGCGCATGACCCGCGCCTCGCTCGACGCGATTGTCGGCCACTGCCAGCGCCTGCTGCGGCCGGAGCGGTTCAACGATTGGGACGGCGCCGTCAACGGCCTGCAGGTGGCCAATCGCGGCGGCGTCACGCGCCTGGCCGCCGCGGTGGACGCCAGCACCGCCACCCTCGAACTGGCCATCGCCGCGCGCGCCGACCTGCTGCTCGTGCACCACGGCCTGTTTTGGTCGCGGGCCGTTCCCTGGACCGGCTGGCGTTACCGGCAAATCCGATTGCTGGTGGAGAATGACCTGGCGGTCTATAGCGCCCATCTCCCGCTCGATGCTCATCCGCGTCTGGGCAACAACGCGCGGCTCTGCGCCGCTCTCGGCTTGAAAAATCCGCACCCCTTCTTTTTCACGCGCGGCCGGTTTCTGGGCCAGCGCGCCTCCGCGCGCCTTCCGCGCCGCGATCTGGGCGACCGCCTCGGGCGCGCGCTCGGCCGGCCGCCCCTGGTCCTGCCCGGCGGCCCGGCCGTTTGCCGGAAGATCGGGGTCGTGACCGGCGGCGCAGGTGGCGAACTCCAACTCGCGGCCGCCGAGGGCGTGGACACCTTCGTCACCGGCGAAGGGCCGCATTGGACCTTCGCGCTGGCCGAGGAACTCGGGCTCAACGTCTTTTACGGCGGTCACTACGCCACCGAAACCTTCGGCGTCAAGGCTCTCGCCGAAACACTGTCTCGGAAATTCAAAGTCCCCTGGACTTTCCTCGATCACCCGAGCGGACTCTGAGAGGCTTGACTTGTCCCGTCCGCCAGCTCAGGGTGCGGAGGTATGAACCCGGACATTGGCGACGGCGTTGGCCCGCCCCGGGGCATCCCATAATGTTCCCCCGACCGTCGGATAAACGCGGAGGTAACCTATGCGTAGCAAATCATGGTTGTGTCTGCTCATGACGTGCGCCGGCTTGCTCTGGCTGGCGCGACCCACCCCCCTGCCGGCCCAGGATGAGAATCGCGGCGGACCGCTCGATCGGCTGGACCGCCTGGAACGACGTGTCAACGAACTCGCCGAACGCCAGGAGCACCTCCTGCAACAACTCGGCCCCCGACTGGACCGCCGGAACCCGTTGCCGCCGCCGGGGCCCGAAGGCCTGCGCCCCCCGATGCCCGGGCCGGGGCCCGAAGCGCTGCGCGGGCCGATGCCCGGACCGGAACCGCGCGTCGCGATGGCGGCCAAGGTGCTCGACGGCATCGGCGGCCTGGTGCGACTCTGCCTGCTGGTCTGCGTCATCGCCAACATCCTCCTGGCAGTCTGGATTTACGGCGATATTCGCAAACGCGGGGAAGGGCCCGGCATCTTCATCGCCCTGGCCTTGCTGGCTGGCGTGCCGGCGGCGATCATCTACGCCATCGTCCGGATCGGCGACCGGAAAATCTGAGCAACCGGGAGGGCCGACTTCTCGATTGGCTCGGGTCGTTTTGGGCGCGGGAGGAACCGCGCCCTCCCTGGGTTGTCCCGGCGCGGCGGCCGCCGCGCTCGCGTCGCCGCGGGCTTCAGCCTGCGCTTGCTCGGCGCGTCCCGGAGATGGCCCGTAGGGCAGGCCTTCCAGCCTGCCAATGGGTCGGACTTTCAAGTCCGGCCGGGCGGGCAGCCGCGTTACGGCTGGCGCTGCGTCAACCAGATGCCCGCGCCCGCGAATAGCAAGTTCGGGGACCAGGCGGCCAGCCAGGGCGGCAGATAGCCACCGGTCCCCAGCGCCAGGCCCAGGCGCAGCAGGATGTAGTAGGCGAAACAGATGGTGATGCTGTTGGCCACCCCGACGAAGACGTTGCGGCGTCCCCCCGCGGCGCCGAACGGCAGGGCGATCAGGACCACCACCAGGCAGGTCCACGGCTCGGCCAGACGGCCCTCCCATTGCGTGCGGAGCAGTGTGTATTTGTCCGGGGCCGGATGCGGATTCCACTGGAAATACTCCTGGATTTCGCGGATGGCCAGGCGGGTCTTTTTCGAGGCGCTGATCGAGCTGAGGTCGTCCACTTTGAGTTGGCTTTTGATCTGCGCGGGGGTCTCGGCGAACCCGGCGGCGCGCCACACGTTGGTCGTGACCTTTTCGGTGGCGACGGTTTCCTGCGGCGAATGGTAGAGGAACTCCTGCACGCCGTAAAACGTCCAGCCGCCATTGGTCCAGCGCGCCTGGTCGGCGAACACCTGTCGGCGTGTCCCGTCGGGCAAACGCCAGTCCACCTGCGGGTTCCTCAATTCGCCGGTGCGGAGATTCAACGCGCTGGCGGTCCAGGTGCGTCCATCCCGGCTGTTGTGGAAGCCGACGTTCCGACGCCAGTCCCCGCCGCCCAGATGGCGATCCAGGATTTGGTCGGCCAGATCGGTGCCGGACGGCACGCAGAATTCATTGAGCGCGAACACGCCGAGGCTGAACACCAGTCCCACGCCCAGATAGGGCACGCTCAACCGCCAGAAGCTGACCCCCGCCGCGCGCATGGCGGTCAACTCGTGGTGGCGCGCATGGTGGGTCAAGGCATACAGCAAGGCCAGCAGCAAGGCGATGGGCATGACCGTCACCAGGAACTCCGGCGTCTTGACCAGGTAATACTCGGCGACGTCCCCGGCCCGCAGCCTGGCCTTCTGGAAATCGTCCAGCTCTGAGATCAAGTCGAACGAAATCCAGAACACCAGAAAGCCGCTCAGGCAATAGCCGAGCGGGACCAGCAGCTCGCGCAGGAGGTAGCGGTCGAGCAGGCGCATGGGCAGGCAGCGTAGCCAACGTGCCGCACCAAAGCAAGCAGGGGGAGGCGCGGGCAGTGTCCTGATTCCGGAGCGCGGCTCTATGAGCCGCAGCACAGCCGCTTCAAAATCAAGCCGCTGCGAGTCACAGACTCGCGCTCCAACCGCAAATTCGGACACTGCCGAGGCGCGGCAGATGGGACATCAGATACGGGAGGCTGGAGGCGTGCGGTTGACCGGTCAGGGTTCACGGATCACGTTTCACGATTTGCGCGCCGAGGTTCGGCCTCACCATCGGATGCCGCCGCCGGATTGATCCCCTTGAATGGCCGTCCCTGCAAGGGTATCGTTTTGCCGTGCGTCAAGTTTATCTGGATCATCAGTCCAGCACGCCCCTGTTGCCCGAGGCACGATCGGCCATGCAGCCGTTCTTCTCCGAGGCTTTCGGGAGTCCGTCGTCGCTGCACCGCCACGGGCTGCGGGTTCGGGACGCCCTGGCCGCCGCCCGCGCGCAAGTCGCGGCGCTGGTCAAGGCCCGCTCGACCGACGATATCATTTTCACTTCGGGGGGCACCGAGGCGGCTAATCTCGCCGTGCAGGGCGTGGCCTACGCCAGCCAACGCCGGGGCAATCACATCGTGCTGAGCGCCGTCGAGCACCCGGCGGTAGAGAACACGGTGGCGTTCCTCGAGCACCACGGTTTCGCCGCCACGCGCGTCAGAGTGGATGCCGAAGGTCTCCTCGATCCGACCGATGTCCGCGCCGCGCTGACGGACAAGACGATTCTGATTTGCGCGCACTGGGCCAATCACGACCTTGGGACGCTCCAGCCCGTGCTCGAGCTGGGCCGGGTCGCCGCCGCAGCCGGCATCCCGCTGTTCATCGACGCTTCCACCGCGGCCGGTTGGGTGCCGATCGACGCGCCAGGCTTCGGAGTGAGCCTGTTGTCGCTGACCGCGCACCGGTTTTACGGCCCGAAAGGGGTTGGGGCATTGTATCGCGGCAAGGGCGTGCGGCTGGTTGGTGTCCAGCACGGCGGGGCGCAGGAGGGCGGGCGCCGGGCCGGCACGGAGAATGTCCCGGCGATCGTCGGCGGGGGCGTGGCGGCCGAGTTCGCGGCGCGCGAGTTGCCGAGGCGCAGCGCGCACACGGCCCGACTCCAGCGCCGCCTGTGGGCCGGCCTGCAGGGCCGGATCGATCGCCTCAGACTGAACGGGCCGGAACCCGGTCCGCGCCGGCTGAGCACCAGCCTGAATACCAGCGCCGAATTCGTCGAGGGCGAAGGTTGGATGCTGCTGGCCGATGTGAACGGGATTGCGGTTGCCAGCGGCACCAGTTGCGTGAGCAAGGCGCTGAAGATCTCGCCGGTGCTGGCGGCCATCGGGCTTGACCCGGCCCTGGCGCAAGGCAGTATTCTCATGTCGCTCGGCAAGGACAATACCGACGACGAGATCGATTACGTGGTCGAGACCTTTGACAAGATTGTGGATAAACTGCGCCGCATGTCGCCGACGTGGGA
>JAGWYX010000266.1 GCA_018969165.1 Verrucomicrobiota bacterium | reverse complement strand
GAGTATCGCTGGGATACACTCCCGGTCTGGCGCCTAGCCAGAAGCCAAAAGCGACGCCACAAACTGTATTCTATCCCAGGGTCTGGTCAGTAATGCACGGACGGAGCCAGAATGGGGTCTGAGGCGACGCCTCGCTAGAATTCCCAATCCAGACCGCCCAGGATCTGGTTGACGTGATATTGGTCGAAGGCCAGGTTCGAGACCGAGCGCTCGTACGCGTATTCGGCAAAGGCGCGCAGCGCTCGCGTGAGCCTGCGTTCGCCGCGCACGCTGAAGGTCGCGTCGGTGCGGTGCCGTGTGGACAAGTCGGCGAGGCTGACGGTTTGGCGGTCAAACTCGTAGCGGGAAACAGCGGCCCGCGCCTCGAATTGCCAGGGCCGGGCCTGGTAGCGCAATTGTTGGACCAACCGGTATTCGTGGTAGTTGAAAAAGCCCGGGCCATTATCCTGGTTGACCAGGTAGATCAGGCGCGTGACGGTCCGCCAATGGCGTTGGGCGTCCCAGTTCCGATGCCAGGCCAGTTCGGCCTGTTGAATCCAGAAGGCAGCGGTGGTTCCCGCGATGGGGGTCTCGTCCAGGGCGATCTCGTTGAAATTAATATAAACGCGGCGTTCCCAGGAGTAGCTCAGGGTCAGGTCCGATTGCTGGGACAAGTCCCGGCCCACGGTGAGCTTGGGGCCGCCTTGCCAGTAACTCTCCAGCGGCGCCGCGAACCATTGTCGCTGGCCGTTGCCGGCCAGTTCCACCCAATAGTGATGCCCCAGTTCCCGGCGCAGCGCGGGGCCCAGGCTCAGGTTGTGGCCGCGCGCCTGGACGGCGGTGAAATTTGTTTCGGTGATCGAGGCGTCGTAAATCTGATTCTCGTAGAAATACTGGACGGTCAGGGCCGCTTTCCAATCCGGGCCGAGGTCTTTCTTGAGCTGGGCCTGGCTGAGCAGCGTTTGCTCCTTGTCCACGTCCGGGGCGTGGAAATAGCGAATGTCATCGCCGGTGAGAAAGAAGTTGAACAGGGTGCCGGACGTGGACAATCGCAAGAGCATCAAGTCCAGCCCCGTGTCCTCGAACGGGCTGCCTTCGTGGTTGGCGGATCCGAAGAGGATGTTGTCCTTGTAGCCGACGCCGGCGCGCAGGTCGATGGAGTGATCCCAGACGGCGAGGCTGGCGGGGGCCGAGGCCGGGTCCGCGGCGGTGGCCGAGCCGAGCAAGGGCGCCCACCCTGCCGCCAGCAGCCAAGCCAGCCACGAGCATAGACCAGAACAGGAGGGGCGCCGCATCACCCGACGGGCAAGGCGGGCCTCCGACCTCGGATCCCGGCGTTGCACCTATCCCGGTTTTCTTCCTTCATCCTCCGTCCCCGATGCGCGCCTCGCTCACCGCTTCATTAAGGGAAAAGACACCGACCGCCGGACGGATGCCAAGACCTGAATTGATGCCAGCAGGTTTCAGAATTCAAGGACTCGATCAGCGGGTTAAAGACCGTGCTTGAGGCGGCGGTTAACGGTCTGCCGTGCCAGGCGACCCGGATGCCGCCGCCTGGTTGAGTTGCCTTGAGCCTGAAAGCTCAGGGTGAACAAGTCAATGCTTGGGATGCCGTCCGTCGCCGGGACTGCCCGCATCGTTCAACTGTTCGTCGCGCTGGTTCTTCAGCTCGGTCTTGATCTCCTGGAGCCGGTCGCGGATTTCTTCCCGGAGTTGGTTCTGGGCGTCGGACCACTTGTCCCGCAGATCGCGGAGCTGATCGCGGATGGCGGCGCGGTCGCCGCCCCTGGCCTGCTTTAACTGCAGGAGCAGTTGCTGCTGTTGGGTGACATAGGTGGCCCGGTCCTTTTGAAATTGTTGCACCAGCGAGGTCACATCGGCCGGCGGCGTGGCCGAGTTGCTGCCGGCAGCGTGGTCATTGCCGGACTGCGGCACCACGTGTCCGCCGTCGTGCGGGTTGTTCCCATGCCCCTTCTTGGCCCGGGCAGCCGCGTTGGTGGCGCCGGCTGGCGGCGAATTGGTCGGATTGTCCGCGAGCGCGCTCACCCCGACAGGCACGCATGTCAAGGCGGTGATCACGGGAATCAGTTTCAACGTTTTCATGGCGGTCCGGTCTAAGAATCCAGGTTCGGCCCGGTTCGATTGGTGAACCGGATATTACTGCTGATAATTGGCAGGCATAAGCGATGCCAAAACTCGGAAACGGCATCCATGTGGTTTGAAAATAATAACATATGTATATTCCCGAAATGTCCAGCACAAACCTGCCGCCCGCCGGATGGGTGGCATCACCCAAAACCACCCGCGGCTGGGAGGTAGCCGGGAGCTAGTTCCCACCCGTTTCGGTCTTCTTTTGGCCGGCCAGCCGGTAGCGGACATAGTCCCGGGAGACGCCCAGGAGCCGGGCGGCCGCCGACACGTTCTGGCTGGTCTGGGCCAGCGCCAGTTGCAGGAGCCGATTGATGGCCGCCTCGAGGGAAAAGCCCTCGGGCGGGAACACGAACCGGTCATTCAGCCAATCGGTGTTGGCGCCGGGGCTGGCAGCCGCGCGCTCCGTCGCGGCAAGCAGGTGCTCGAAGTCCAGCCGCTCGCTTTCCTCGAAAACCAGGGTCCGCTCCAGTTCGTGGGCCAGTTCACGCACGTTGCCCGGCCACGGATAGGCCATCAGCCGCTTGCGGCCCACGGCGCTGATGGTGCGCGGCGGCAGCCGGTGGCGCTGACAGAGCCGGCTCATCAGTTGCTCGGCCAGGGTCAGGATGTCTTCACCCCGCTCGCGCAAGGCCGGGATGCTGATCCGATAAAGGTCCAGCCGATGATACAAATCCTCGCGGAACTGGCCGGTGGCCACCAGTTGTTTGAGGTCGCGGTTGGTCGCGGCAACGGCCCGCGCGTCCACCGGGATCGTCTTGTTGCCGCCCAGCCGCCGGATCTTGTGGTCCTCGATCGCGGTCAGCACCTTGGCCTGCAGCGGTAGCGTCAGACTGGGGAGTTCGTCCAGGAACAACGTCCCGCCGTTGGCCGCCTCGAACAACCCCATCCGCGCCACTCGCGCATCGGTAAATGCCCCGCGCTCGTGCCCGAACAATTCGGATTCGGCCAGGGTCTCCGGCAGGGCCGAGCAGTTGACCTCGATGAGCGGTTGCTCGGCGCGCGGACCGTGATGATGCAGCCAGCGCGCGATGGTCGTTTTGCCCGTCCCGGTCTCGCCCAGGATCAACACCGGCGGCAGCTCGCTCTCGACCCGCTGGTCGGCGGCCAGGATCTTCTCCAACTGCGACTGCAGCCCTGCCAGGGTGGAGCCGAAGAAAAAAATCTCGCCGGAACTGCTGCCGTCGCTGCGGCGGTATTCCTCGATGCGGGCCGATTGCCGGGCGCGCCGGGCGCGGCCGATCACCAACGGCAGTTCCCCCGCATCGAACGGTTTGACCAGGTAATCCAGCGCGCCGAGTTTCATGGCCTCGACGGCGCCGCCGACGCCGCCATCGGCGGTCATCACGATCACTCCGGTGTTGGCGGCGAAGGCGTTCTGCTTGAGCAAGTCGGTGCCGTGGCCATCCGGCAGGTTGACATCGAGCAGGACGATGTCCAGCCCGAGGTCTTCGATGAGTTTCCGGGCGCCGCTCAAGGTGCCGATGCCGGTGACGTCGGCTCCGAGGTGTTCGAGTTGCGCGGCGATTTGCTTGCGCAGCAGCGCTTCATCTTCGACGATCAGGATGCTCAGGCCGGCAAGGGCCGAATTCTGCATGGCCGGCTTTATGCCCCAGTCCAGCCCGGAAGACGACACTAAAATGCGGGGCGGTTGGGTCGCCGAGGCCAACGGCCAGCGCCAAGGTCCACGGTCATGAGTTCCTCGCTTGACGAACCCTCGGGCGGCCCGAGAATCATCCCATGTCATCGCCTCGGACGCTTCCCACGAATCGGACCGCGGGTTGCCCTCAACCCGCCGCGGCCCGGCACGCGCCGCGGCTTGGCACCCGCCGCGGTCCGATCGCGCGCGGCCTTGTCCTGGGTTTGGTCGCTCTGGCCGGCGTCACTTGGCTTTGCTCGGCTGTGCGGCTTCGCGCCGAGCCGGTCCTGGTCGGCCAGGCCGGGCCGCCCACCCACGCGCTGCTCACGCTCTGGTGGCGACATCCGGCCAACCAATGGGACCAGGCCTTCCCCGTCGGCAACGGCCAGCTTGGGGGCATGGTATTCGGCCGCGTGCAGAACGATCGCATCCAACTCAACGAAAAGACGCTGTGGTCCGGCGGCCCGCGCGATTGTAACAATCCCGACGCCTTGAGCCACCTGGCCGAAGTGCGCCGCCTCCTGATCGCGGGTCGGCCGGTCGAGGCAACCGCCATCGCCAATCGCTTCCTCATGGGCCGGCCAATGCGCCTGCGTCCCTACGAGTCACTCGGTGATTTGCGGTTGAAATTCCCGCCTGCCGACTCGGCCACCCATTACCGCGCGGCGCTCGACCTGGACGCGGCCATCGTCCGGATCGGTTACCAGATCGGCGATGTGCATTTTCAACGCGAGATTTTCGTCAGCGCCGTGGACCAGGTCCTGGTGGTGCGCCTGACGTGCGACCGGCCGCGGCGCGTATCGTTCGCCGTCACGCTGGATCGCGAGCAGGATTTCCAGACCCGCGTTCGAGGCCGGCGCACCCTGGCGCTCGAAGGCCGGGTGGACGGCGGCCGGGGGCTGGAGTACCTGGCCCTGCTGCGCGTGCTTCCGGAGGGCGGCCAACTGCTGCGCGGCACCGACACGTTGACCGTCACCAACGCCAACGCGGTCACGCTGCTGTTGGCTGCCGCGACCAGCTTCCAAGGGCGGAATCCGGAACGCTGGTGCCGCGCGCATTTGGACCGCGCCGCGCTCAAGTCCTATGCCGACCTGCGCGCTGACCATGAGGCGGACTACCGGAAACTGTTTCGGCGCGTGGTCTTCAGCCTGGGCGGAGAGCCGGCGGCAAACGCGCCCACCGACGTGCGGTTGGCGGATGTTCAAGCCGGCGGAACCGATCCGCAACTGGTCACGCAGTACTTCCAGTTCGCCCGTTACCTGCTGATCTCCAGCTCGCGTCCCGGTTCGCTGCCGGCCAACCTCCAGGGCCTCTGGGCCGAGGGCATGAATCCGCCGTGGAACAGCGATTACCACTTGAACATCAACCTGGAGATGAACTACTGGCCCGCCGAAGTCGCCAACCTCTCCGAATGCGCGTTGCCATTGCTGGATTTCATCGATTCGCTGCGCGTGCCCGGTCGCCAGACCGCCCGCGTCCATTATGGCTGTCGCGGTTTCGTCGTGCATCATATCACCGACATCTGGGGATTCACCGCGCCGGGCGACGGCCCGCAGTGGGGTCTCTGGCCGATGGGCGCCGCCTGGCTCTGTCAGCATGAATGGGAGCATTACGCCTTCGGCGGTGATCGGGAGTTTCTCCGGCGCCGCGCTTACCCGGTGATGAAGGAGGCCGCGCAGTTCTTCCTGGATTACCTGCTACCCGATGCCCAAGGCCGGCTGTTGACCGGCCCGTCGATGTCGCCGGAGAACCGGTATCGTTTGCCCAACGGCCAGGAGGCGGTCATTTGCATGAGCCCGACGATGGACCGCGAGATTCTCTGCGACTTGTTCACGCACTGCATCGCGGCCTCGCGGGCGCTCGGCCTCGATGCCGAGTTCCGGGCGACGCTCCAGCGGACCCTGGCGCGCCTCCCGCCCCTCCAAATCGGCCAGCACGGCCAGATCATGGAATGGCTCGAGGACTACGACGAACCCGAACCGGGTCACCGCCACATGTCGCAACTGTTCGCGCTGCACCCCGGCAGCCAGATCACATTACGGGGCACGCCGAAACTGGCGTTGGCGGCGCGCAACACCCTCGAACGCCGGCTCCGCTACGGCGGCGGCCACACCGGCTGGAGCCGCGCGTGGATCATCAATTTCTGGGCCCGGCTCGAAGCGGCCGAGCCGGCCTATGAAAATCTGCTCGCCCTCCTGCGCCGCAGCACATCGCCAAACCTGTTCGACCTCCACCCGCCGTTCCAAATCGACGGCAATTTTGGCGGCGCGGCCGGCATCGCCGAGATGCTTCTCCAGAGTCACACCGGCGAGATTCAC
>JAGWYX010000265.1 GCA_018969165.1 Verrucomicrobiota bacterium | reverse complement strand
TGACCAAACGGCCGGCGGGGCGGCCGGGGGCGGATGCCGACTGTCCTGCGCTGCGGGGTCGGCGGGCAACGGCGTCGCGACGCCCGGTGTCAAAGTCCAGCTCGGCCCTTGGCCCGGCAAAATCCGCTGCGGCCAAATCAAGTGCGGCATCATGGCGACTTCGAGCCAAATTTTGACTGGATTGCGGCAAGTTTCACGGTTCAAGGACTCTAGCCGTCAACAACTGGTGCGGCTACTCACGGGCGTTGGGAAGAGGGCGAGCTGTTCAATTCACACGTTCCACGTGCAGGTCGGCGCGCTCGACCTCGCCGTTGCTGGCCGAGATGTACACGTCGCCGATCTCGACCATGTCGTTTGGACGATTTAATTTGATCTTATCCTTGGATTGCTCGCCGACGTAGCGGTTGCCCGCTTTGGCGAGTTGATATGCCGTGGGTTCGCCGGCGTGCGTCAGATGAACGGCGACCAGCGCCAGCAGGCTCAGCAGCACGAGACGGGGTAGGAAACTCATTGGCGCGGACTGCATGCCCGAAATATAGGTTAGAAATGTGATGCTGCCAATGTCCAAACCCGCCGGTCAGAGCCCCAGCCGGAAATGCGTTGCCTGGCGCTTCGGACCCGCTTTTAATGGGCCCGTGTTCGATCCATGCGGTTCGTCCGTCGAACTGGGTCTGGGCTTTAACGCGCAACCTGCCACCGGTTCCTGAGCCAAGCCGTGCTGTTCCCGCCGAATCAAACCGCAGCCGCACCCGTCCGCGTCGTGGTCACCGGCGCCGGCATCGTGACCGCCCTTGGTCTTGGCTGGCGCGCCAACGCAGACGGCTTTCGCGCCGGGCGCGCAGCGTTTCGGCCGGTCACGTTATTTGACGTTTCCCGGCAACGCGCGCGGTTGGCGGCGGAGGTGGATTTACCCGCGGCTCCCGAGTCGGACGACGCGGCCAGCCGGGTGGGTCGCCGACTGGATCGCGCCACGCGCATGCTGCTGCTGGCCGCCGGCGAGGCCTGGGGGCAGGCCGGATGGACGGGCGGCGAGCGATTGCCGCTGGTGTTGGGCACGACCGGCGGCGGCATGACCCTCGGCGAAGCCTACGTGAAACAGGCGCTGGCACGACCCGCGCTGTCCCGCGGTCAACCGACCCGCATCGTGCATTACCAGGCGCAGCGCCAAGGGCTGGAGGTTGGCGCCGCCTTGGGCTTTCGCGGTCCCATCACCATCATCGCCAATGCCTGCGCTTCCGGCACCAACGCCCTCGGTCACGCTTGGGAACTGGTACGGACCGGCCGGACGGAACGCGCGCTGGCTGGCGGCTACGATGCGTTGTGCCAATTGACCTTCGCCGGCTTCGATTCCCTGCAAGCCTTGTCTCCGACCAGGTGCCGCCCGTTCGACGCCGGCCGCGACGGCTTGGCCCTGGGTGAGGGCGCGGCCATCCTCGCGCTGGAATCACTCGAGCCGGCGCGCCGCCGCAACGCCGAAATCCTCGGCGAGATCATCGGCTATGGCGCGGCGACGGACACTCATCACCTGACCCAGCCCCATCCGGGAGGGGACACCGCTTGTGCCACGATGACCGCGGCGTGCGCCAGCGCCGGCATCGGCCCGGCGCAGGTCGATTACGTCAACGCGCACGGGACCGGGACTCCGGCAAACGATGCCACGGAAGCGCTCGCCATCAACCGTTGGGCCGGACCACGCGCACCGACGCTCCCGGTCAGCTCCACCAAGGCGGGGATTGGTCACCTGCTCGGTGCCGCGGGGGCCGCCGAGGCGGTGGCGTGCCTGATGGCGATCCGCGGGCAATGGCTGCCGCCACAGCTTTCGTTGATCGCGCCGGATCCGGCTGGCCGGTTCCGGATCGTTCAAGCCCCGGCTGACGCACCCGTCCGGGTGGCGCTCTCGAACTCGTTTGGTTTCGGCGGAGCCAACGCTTCGTTGCTGTTGCGGAGGTGGTCGTGAGCCGGGTATTCGTGCGCGGACTCGGCGCCGTTTCGCCCGCCGGTTGGAGCTTGCCGGCATTGCGCGCGGCGGCGGAGCATCATGAACCGCTGCCGGTGCAATCCCTGGCGCGGCCGGGCTGGGCTGAGCCCCTGCGCGTCCGGCAGGTCCCGACGCCGGTGGATCGCCCGAGAATCCTGGCCCATCCCCGGCTGCGCCGCTCGAGCGCGATTTCACACTACGCGGTGGCGGCAGCCTTGGAAGCGCTGGGCCCGGACGTTGCCGATGGGGCGTGGGTCGCGGAGCGGCTTGGGATCGTGGTGTGCGTGATGGCGGGCAGCGTCTGTTACTCCCGGCGATTCTTCGAGGAAACCCTCCGAGACCCCGCTACCGCCAGCCCGCTCGTGTTCCCCGAGACGGTGTTTAACGCGCCCGCCAGTCACTTGGCCGCTTGCCTGGGCGCCGGGGGATCGAACTACACGCTCGTGGGTGACAACGGCGCCTATCTCCAGGGAGTGGCGCTCGCTGCCGATTGGCTCCTGAACGGCCGGGTGGCAGGATGCCTGGTGATTGGCGCCGAAGAAACCGACTGGATCATGGCCGATGCGCTGCGATTGTTTCGACGTCGGGCCGTGCACAGCGCCGGGGCCGGCGCGCTCTACCTGGTCGCGGAGGACCGCGCCCAGACGTTCGCGGAACTGGTGGCCGTGACCGACGCGTTCTCCTTCGCCGACCGACGGGAACAGGTCGAGGCCGCGCGTCGCATGCGGGCGCAGTTACCGGCCGGCGCGCCTGGGGAACTGCTCTGCCTGAGCACCCGCAACCTGCCAGGCGCGGACTTGGCGGAGGAGAATGCCTGGGGCGATTGGCCTGGCGCGCGCCTGGCGCCAAAGGTAGTGCTGGGGGAGGCGTTCACCGCCGCAGCCGCCTGGCAATGCGTTCTGGCCTGCGAATCGCTGCGTCGCGGCAAATTCAAGGCGGCCAATGTCAGCGTGGTCGGCGCCAGCCAGCAGGCGATCGGCGCTCGTTTTGCGTGATTTCTCGCTTGCTCCGAAGCGTTCTTCCCCACAGGTTCGGGGCGCAAATTTGACCGCGAACCCTATGAGCGACCCATTGACCGGCCTGAAGGCCCAAATCAAGCGCCTGCTGGTGGAGAATCTCATGCTCCAACTCAACGCGGCCGAGATCGCCGACGATCAACCCCTGTTCGGTCCCGGCAGCCTGGGCCTGGATTCGGTGGATGCCCTCCAGTTGGTCGTCGCGCTGGACAAGAACTACGGGCTTAAAATCCCCGATCCGGAAGTGGCGCGCCGCACCCTCCAGAGCGTCAACACCATCGCGGGCGCACTCGAACAGCACGGCGCCGGCCGCAGCGTGGAACCCTGAACATGAACCCGGGCCCGGTCCCTCCGCTGGCGACCCCGAACCAGCCGCACTTGCCACCGCACCCGGAGCTGCCTGAATTCTATGCGATGGCCGAGGAACGGTCTCGCTTCGTCCAGACGCTGTTTGACCGCACCGCCGAGGCTTACGACCGGGTGAGCGCGGCGATCGCCTTCGGTGCGGACCGACACTACCGGCGACAGGCGCTCCAGCAGGCGGGACTTCGACCGGGGGCGAGGCTGCTGGATGTGGCCACCGGCACCGGGCTGGTCCTCCAGGCGGCGCGGGAACTGGGCTTGCCGATGTGCGATCTGGTCGGCGTCGATCCGAGTCGCGGCATGCTCGCCGCCAACCACCGTCGCCATCCGGTGGCGTTGGTGCAAGCCTTCGGTGAGCGGTTGCCGTTCGCCGCCGGCGCCTTCGACTTCATCACGATGGGTTACGCCCTGCGGCACGTCGCCGATCTGCGCCAGTTTTTCGCCGAACTACGCCGTGTCCTGGTGCCCGGCGGACGGGTGTTGCTCTTGGAAATCAGCCGGCCCGAGTCGAAACTGGGCCGGGCCATGCTGCGGTTTCATTTGCTTCGAGTGGTTCCCTGGTTGGCTCGTCCGCTGTCGGGCCGTGCGGAGGCGCGACAACTGCTCCGCTATTACTGGGCGACCATCGACCAATGCGCCCCGCCCGCAGCCATCCTCGAAGCGCTCGCCGCGGCCGGCTTCCAGGAGGCGCATCGGCGCGTCTGCCATCGGATTCTGAGCGACTACTCGGCGATCAAGAGTTGAAAACCGGCGCTGACGACTGGCGGCGCGTGCTTCGCGGCAATGTCCGAATTTGCGGTTGGAGCGCGAGTCTGCGACTCGCAGCGGCTTGATATTGAAGCCGCTGTGCTGCGGCTCATAGAGCCGCGCTCCGAAATTAGGACACTGCGTGCTTCGCGGGTCCCTTGCGATACCGCGTCGGTTCCTGCGCTATCGCCGGCGCCCCAACACCTCGACGATCCCGCGGCGCAGCACTTCCACCATGCGGTCGGCCTGGGCGGGAGTCGCGCAGTAGGGTGGCATCAGGACGATGACATTGCCGATCGGGCGCGTGAGGACCCCGCGCCGCGCCATCGCTTCGCACACGCGAATGCCGACCCGGTCGCGCAGATCGAATGGCTCGCGCGTGCGCCAGTCCTTGACCAACTCGATGCCGGCCACCAGCCCCACCCGGCGAATATCGCCCACGTTGGGCAACGGCCACAGCTTGCTCAGGGCCGGGGCGAGCGCCGCCTCGAGCCTGCGCCGCGCCTGCGCCGAGGCGGCGGAGTGCAGCAGGTCCAGGCTGGCCAACGCCGCCGCCGCCCCGAGTTGGTTGGCGGTGAAACTGTGTCCGTGGAAGAACGTCTTGAACTCGGCGTAATCGCCAAGGAACGCGTCAAACACCGCCGGCGTCGTCAAGGTCGCCGCCATGGGCAGATACCCCCCCGTCAATCCCTTGGCAACGGCCAGAAAGTCCGGCAGCACCCCTTCGTGTTGACACGCGAAGAGAATTTCCGACTTCGCACTCCGGACCTCGGATTTCGAAGTCCCGGTCCGCCCGAAACCGGTCATGACCTCGTCCGCGATGAACTGCGCCCCGTGGCCGCGCGCGATCTGGACCACCTGTCGCAACCAGCCGGCCGGTTGTGCAATCATCCCCCCGGCACCCTGGACTAACGGCTCAACGACCAGCGCGGCATACGGATCGCCGCGCCGTTGTTGGGCCGTGAACTGCTGCTCCACCTTGGCCACACACTCCCAGTTGCATCGCCGGTAATCACGGGCGTCCGCACGCTCCGGCTTGGCCCGGTTGAACGGGCATCGGTAGCAATACGGCGCCATCACCGTGTCCGATTTGAACAGCAGCCCGGCGTAGGCCCGGTGGAACAGGTCGATGTGACCCAAGCTGACCGCTCCGACGGTGTCGCCATGATACGCGCTTGCCAGTGAGAGAAAGCGCGGGCGCCGGCTGCGCCCGGTCCGACGCGCGAATTCGTAAGCCAGCTTGAGCGCCACTTCCATCGCCGTCGAACCATCGTCGGAGAAAAAAACCCGACTCAAAGGTGACTGGCGTCCTGCCTCTTGCGCCACTGCCTTTGGTCTCGCGGCCATGCTCGAGTCCGCACTCCGCATTTCGCATTCCGCATAGGGACGGTTTGCCGCCGCGACCAGCCTTGCCGCCAGCAGCGAGGCCGGTTCATTGGCGAACCCGAGCGCGGAGGAGTGCGCGACTTTGCCCAGTTGCCGGCGGATGGCGGCATTGATTCTCGGATGGTTGTGTCCGTGGAGGTTGGTCCAGATCGAGGCATTGGCATCGAGGTATTCCCGGCCGCGCACGTCCCGCAAGACCGCGCCCCGGCCGGCCACCAGCACGATCGGCTCCCGCGCAAGCCAGTCGCGCATTTGGGTGAACGGATGCCAGACGTAGCGATGATCGAGGCGCGCCAGCTTATGCATCGCGGGAGGGGGATGGAGGCAGGCGGAGAGCGGCCAGGCCAGCGGCGAGTTGTTCCACGTCGGCGACCGTGTGAGCCGCCGTGACGGTCACGCGGAGGCGGGCGGCGCCGCGGGCCACGGTCGGGTATCGAATTGCCGGGACAAAAATCCCCTGCGCGCGCAGGGCCTCGGCCGCCCGCACCGCCGCCGCCGCCTCTCCGAGCACGATCGGAAAGATCGCGCTGTGGGACTTGGCTTGGCGCGGGCACAGGCCGGCCACGGCGCCGGTTGCTTCCCGTTGGCGTTGCCAGAACAACGCCAGGC
>JAGWYX010000264.1 GCA_018969165.1 Verrucomicrobiota bacterium | reverse complement strand
TCGTAGGCATCGCGGCGGTGATCTCGCACAAACGCCCGGACCTCTGCCGGGGTCGGCGGCAGGCCGGTCAGATCGAGCGTCAGCCGGCGAATCAGCGTGTAGCGATCCGCCCGCGGCGACGGTTTCAAGCCGTTCCGTTCGAGTTTGGCGAGGATGAAGTAATCAATGGCATTGCCCGGCCACGCTCTCATCCGCACGGCCGGCAAGGGGGACCGCACCGGTTTGACAAACGCCCAGTGCGGCGTGTAGTGGGCGCCTTCCTGAATCCAGCGTTTGAGCAACGCAACCTCCTGCGCCGTCAGGGGGTGGTGCTCCTTGGGCGGCGGCATCACGTCGTCCAGGTCGGTGGCCGTGATGCGCCGGACCAACTCGCTGTGCGCCGGGTCGCCCGGCACGATCGGGCGGTTGCCCTTGTGATCGACGATCGCGTGGTCGCGCTGGTCGAGGCGCAGTTTGGCCTTGCGCGACGACTCGTCGGTACCGTGGCACTTGAAGCAATGGCTCGAGAGGATCGGGCGAACCTGCGCGCTGAAATCCACGGGCTCGACCGGAGGCGGCGGCGTCCGGGCGGCACGCGCGTGGACCGCGCCCAGCAGGGCGGCGCCCAAGGCCAGCGGCAGGATTCCCTGCCGCAACGAAGGGTGCGTGCCGGATCGGTTCGTGCAATGCATCCGAAGACGGAGGTTGCGGATGCAGAATGTTTACCATAAGCGAACCGTGAATGCAAAGAGGCTTTGCGGGCAGGCTGCAATTTCCCTTTCCCATCCTGGTGGGCTTGGGTCATTATTTGGTTGGGCTTGGCCGACGATGAACCCGACGGCCTCGCCGGAGGCCTTGGAATCTGTTGACCAGTGCGCGAGCGACCGAAAGCGGCAGAAGACTGCCGCAGTCCAAGACGCTTCGCGATTTCGAGCGCTTTGGCTGGCGCGCCGGCGTCTTGGGGCACTCACAGTCCCCTGGCGCTTGTTCGAAAATGGCCATGCATTTCCGAGACGACATACCGACCAACCGATGCGCGGATTGAGCGCGGTCTTGGCGCTGACGGCCTGGCTTTGCCTGGCTCCGGCGCGCAGCGCGCCGGCCGGCCAACCTCCCCTGCCCGCCGGCCCGTTCGAACCGAACTGGCCCTCCCTCGAACGCCACGCGGTGCCCGAGTGGTACCTCGACGCCAAATTCGGCATCTTCATTCATTGGGGCGTTTATTCGGTGCCGGCCTTCGGGAGCGAATGGTATCCGCGGAAGATGTACCAACCAGGCTCACCCGAGTTCAATCATCACCTCGAGACCTACGGCCCGCAGTCCAAATTCGGCTACAAGGATTTTATCCCACGGTTCAAAGGGGAGCGCTATGACCCGACCCACTGGGCGAAACTGTTCAAGGCGGCGGGCGCAAAATTCGTCGTGCCGGTCGCCGAGCACCACGACGGCTTCGCGATGTACGACAGCGCGCTGACGTCGTGGTGCGCCGCCAAGATGGGGCCCAAACGCGATGTCCTGGGCGAACTGGCCCGGGCGCTGCGCAAGCAAGGGCTGGTCTTCGGCCTCTCCAGCCACCGCGCCGAGCACTGGTGGTTTTACGACGGCGGCAGGAAGTTCGACTCCGACGTGCGTGATCCGCGTTACGCGGGACTTTACGGTCCGGCCCGGGACCAGAAGGCGTCCGAGGCGCAGATCACACCGCCGGATGCCGCGTTCTTGGAGGATTGGCTGGCGCGCTGCTGCGAGCTGGTTGATAAATACCATCCGCAACTGGTCTGGTTCGACTGGTGGATCGGCCAGCCCGCCTTCAAGCCGTACCTGCAGAAGTTCGCCGCGTATTATTACGATCGCGGCTTCGCATGGCGCCGGGGAGTGGCTATCAATTACAAGAACAACGCCTTCCCCTCGCGCGCCGCCGTGCTCGATATCGAACGCGGCCAACTCACGCGCATCCGGCCGTTGTTCTGGCAGACCGACACGGCGATCGCGAAGAACTCGTGGGGCTACGTCGAGCACCAGGATTACAAATCCACCGGCGAGATCATCGACGACCTGGTGGACATCGTCAGCAAGAACGGGGCATTGCTCTTGAACATCGGCCCCAAATCCGACGGCACCATTCCTGAGCCGGAGGAAAGCGTGCTCCGGGAGATCGGCCGCTGGCTGGCGGTCAACGGCGAGGGCATCTACCGAACGCGGCCGTGGGTGGTGTATGGCGAAGGGCCGACGCAGGTTGTGGGCGGTTCGTTCAACGACACCAAACGCGAGCCGTTTACGGGGCAGGACCTCCGGTTCACCACGCGAAGCAACACGCTTTACGCCATCACGCTGGCGTGGCCAGGCCGCCAGGTCACCATCGGTTCCCTGGGCTCGACTTCGCCGCTGGTCGAAGGCAACGTGCGCAGCATCCACCTGCTCGGGCACAAGGGCAAGCTCAAGTGGTCGCGAAGCCCGACCGGGCTGAGCGTGGATTTACCCGAGCAAAGACCGTGTGATTACGCCGTCACCCTCAAGATCACCGGCCTGAAATTGGACCGGCTCACGCGGCAACTTGCCAACACCACCGTGGTGCTGACGGCTGACCTGGCGGAGTTGCACGGAACGAAGATCACCACCGAACAAGGGGGCGATTCTGACGCCATTGGTTCCTGGGACAATCCGCGTGAGTGGGTTTCCTGGACCGCGCGGTTGCCGCAGCGCGGCTTTTACCAGATCAGCGCCGCGGCTTCCGCGGCCAACGGCCCGACGGATTTCGTCGTCGAGGTCGCCGGCCTGCAGATGCTCGGCCGCGTGCCGCAGACTCCCACCTGGAACGACTTCCAGACCGTCCCCGTGGGCGCAATCCAGGTCCCGACCGCGACCGAGTTGCGAGTGGCCGTGCACGCGCGCGAGGTGGCGACGTGGCGGGGCTTGGGCCTGAGCTTCGTGAAGTTCGAGCGCTTGCGGTAACCGCGCTATCGTCGTCGACAACACCGGGGAGGATCGCCCACCGGGGTGGCGGAGGTGGCTGACCCCGTATGGCTGCTGTTCAGACACCAGTCCCCAAGCCGGCTCCCCCAGAACCGGACAGCGGTAGGGCCGAGCGGCCGCTTGGCCCTACCGCGGGGCGCTTCATCAGCAGTCAACTCATAGTCAGCAAGGCCAGTCCCAAATCTTGACTTGATTGCCGCAGCTTTCAGAATTCAAAGACTCTATGAACCGCGCCGCCAGGATTGCTCTCGTGTTCCTGGGTTTCATCGCGACGCTCGAACCCCGTTCCAGCGCCGCGATGGAGGCGGCCCCGGACCTTTCGGCGGTTCCCGGTGTCGTGATCGATCACAGCCCCGCCACCTCGCGGCGTTACGTCGGCTCGCCCAGCCTCGCGGTGTTGCCCAACGGCGATTACGTCGCGTCCCATGACTGGTTCGGACCGGGAACACCCAACAACCAGACCGTGGTGTTCACCTCACACGACCGGGGCCGGACCTGGAACCGCTTGACTGATCTCGAGGGCCAATGGTGGTCCTCGCTCTTCGTTCACCACGGCGCACTGTATCTTATGGGGACCAGCGGCGAAAACGGCTTCTGCGTCATCCGCCGCTCCATCGACGGCGGCCAGACCTGGACCACGCCGCGCGGCCGGAGTTCGGGCTTGCTGTTGGCCGACGGCAAATACCACTGCGCGCCCGTCCCGGTGGTCGTGCATGCAGGCCGTCTCTGGCGCGCGATGGAAGACGCAATGGGTCCCGGCGGCTGGGGTCTGCATTTCCACGCCTTCATGATGTCGGCCCCGGTCGATGCCGACCTGCTGGACGCCTCGAGCTGGACGTGCAGCGAACGCCTCGGGCGGAACCCGGACTGGCTCGGAGGCAAATTCGGCGGCTGGCTCGAAGGTAACGCCGTCGTCACACCCCAAGGGCGCATCGTCGATTTCCTGCGAGTCGATTCCAGGCCAGACGGCGGCAAGGCCGCGGTCATCTCCATCAGTCGCGATGGGAAACGCGCCACCTTCGATCCGACCACCGGTTTGGTCGATTTCCCCGGCGGCGCCAAAAAGTTCACCATCCGCTTCGATCCCAACACCCGATGCTACTGGTCCCTGGTGAACTGGGTTCCACCCCGACACCGAGGCCCGGACCCGAGCATGATTCGGAACACGCTCGCCCTGGTTCGGTCGTCTGACTTGCGGCATTGGACGGTTCGCGCGGTGGTCCTGTATCACCCGGACCCTGCGAGGCATGGGTTCCAATACGTGGATTGGCAGTTCGACGGCGACGATCTGATTGCCGTGTCGCGCACGGCGTTCGACGACGGTCTTGGCGGCGCGCACACGCAGCACGACGCCAATTGCCTCACGTTCCACCGCATCCGTCGGTTCCGGGAGCTGACGGCGGCTGACGCGCCACCCGAACTGCGAGACCAGTTCGCTGGGGCAATCGCGCCCGCGAATGGCCTCGAGGAAGCGCCGTCTGTGAAAGTCACGGTTGCGCTGGACCAACCGTCGGGGCCGCTCGAATTGGACCGGATCGGCCTGGGCCAGGGCGGTTCGTCCCCGGAACCGATGTGGGACAACCGCGCCGCGGAAATCCGCGCGCTTCATCCGCGGTTGATCCGGCTCTTCATCCAGGAATACTTTGACCTCCTGCCCGAGCGCGGGCGTTATCATTTCGCGACACTGGACCAATCGGTGGACTTGGTCCTGCGGACCGGCGCCAGACCGCTGATGTGCATCGCCTGCAAGCCGCGCGCGCTGTTTCCCAAAGTGGACCAGGACCTCGTCGAACCCGATGACTACGCGGCCTGGGAAAAACTCGTGTTCAACCTTGTCCAACATTACCGGCAACGGGGCGCGGGCATCCGGTACTGGGAAGTCATGAACGAGCCGGACATCGGCGAGGACGGCGGTTGCCCCTACCGTTTTCAGCCTGACAGCTATGCCCGGTTCTATCGGCATACGGCGGCGGCGATCCTGCGCGCCGACCCGCGGGCCCGCGTCGGTGGGCCGGCCCTGGCTAACCCGGGCTCGCCAATCCTGCCGGCACTGCTCGAAGCTTGCGCGAGCGGGAACGTCCCGCTCCACTTTGTCTCCTGGCACATTTACAGCAGCCACCCGGCGCAAATCCGGGCCACGATCGACCGGGTCCACGCCCTGCTGAGAAAACATCCGAACCTCCATCCCGAGACCATCCTCGACGAGTGGAACCTGGCGTTGAGCAATCCCCCGAACGATCCCCGCCTCCAGCCGTGCTTCATCGCCGAGGTTGCCTGGCAAATGAAAGACGCCGGGCTGGATTTTTCCTGCTATTACCAAATCCGCGATTACCACGTCGCGTTCGACGATTTTACCGGTTTCATGTCCCCGCACGGCACTGCTTTCATGGCGGCCTGGTGGAACCGCCGCCCGCAGTTCGACGGGCTGTTCGATTTCCAGGACACCGTGCGACCCGCGTATTTCGCCTTCAAATTGCTGTCGCGCCTGACCGGCGGTCGGCTGCGCCTCAGTTCGGACGACACGGCCGTGCACGGGTTCGCTGCTTACGACGCGCGCTATCAGGCCTACAACCTCATGCTCTGGAACTTCTCACCCAAACCGGTGCACCTGGACCTGGCTCTGGCCGGGATGCGACACCTGCTGATCGCCCGACCGCTGTGGCTCGATGCGGTCACCGCAAGTAACGACGAGAACGCCCGGCTGCGAGTCGAGGATCCCATCCGGATCGCGCCTGGCACGAACCCTCTTTCCGTGCAGCTCGAGCCGTATGCGGTCCAGTTCTGGTCGTTCGAGCGGGCGCACTGAGCCGCCCGGAGCGCGGACGGCCACGTCCGCGGACGCGAGTCGGTCTCAATTCTTTGGCGAGCAGATGGAGCGGACTGACGTCCGCTGCCCGACTCATGGGGAGCCGCCTTGCGCGATGCCACATGCAACGGAACCCTGAACCAGCACCCGATCGCATCGCGGCTTGTCCCAAGCCGCAGCGCGTGACAGGCCGCTGCGGGTCGAGGACAACCCGCGGTCCGGTTCAGGGGGAGCCGCCCCCCGCCATGACGCATGTACTGACCAGACCCTGGGATAGAATACAGTTTGCCAGCGGCCAATTTGCCCTGGGGCTAGGCGTGCGGGTAGGAGGGTATCCTCGGCGATACTCGACTGCCCGCGCAACGACGC
>JAGWYX010000263.1 GCA_018969165.1 Verrucomicrobiota bacterium | reverse complement strand
TTTCGTGCTGCTGTTCGTATCGCTGGAATTGATCACGGTGACGTTCTATGTCTTGAACAGTTTCCAGCGTAACCATTCGCAATCGCTCGAAGCCGGTGTCAAATACCTGATCCTCGGCGCGCTGTCGTCGGCCTTCCTGGTTTACGGCATCGCACTGGTTTACGGAATGTCCAACACCATGGCGTTCGGCCCTCTGGCGGCGGGCGCCAAAACGCTGGCGGCCAAACCGCTGTTCCTGCTCGGACTGCTGCTGGTCATCGCGGGGCTGGCCTTCAAGATCGCCGCGTTCCCGTTCCAAATCTGGACCCCGGATGTTTACCAGGGGTCGCCGACACCGGCGGCGGCGTTCCTGGCGTTCGGGTCGAAGGCGGCCGGTTTCGTGCTATTGTTGCGCGTGCTGTTCAGCGCGGTGCCGGACATCACCACACACTGGGCCAAACTCCTGATGGCGATGTCGGCGGTGACGATCCTGTATGGCAACCTGTGCGCCATCCCGCAGCGGAACCTGAAGCGGTTGCTCGGTTACTCGAGCATCGCCAATGCCGGCTACCTGTTGCTGGGGATTGCCGCGTTGAGCCAGGCCGGGGCCTCGGCCGTGTTGTATTACCTGGGCGGTTACCTCTTCACCGTGCTGGCGGCCTTCATCGTCATCGGCCTGGTCATGCGGCAAATGGACACCGAGGACATCACCGCGCTGGCCGGCCTGAACCAGCGCTCGCCCCTCCTGGCGGCGACCATGGCCCTGGCGATGATCTCCCTGGCCGGGGTGCCGCCGCTGGCGGGGTTTTTTGGAAAATTCCTCCTCTTCAAAGCAATGGTGCAGACCGGCGGCTACTGGCTGGTCGGGGTGGCCATTGTGGGTGTGGTGATTTCGCTCTACTATTATTTCGGCGTGATCCGGGCGATCTACTGGTCGCGGGACCCGGCGGATTTATCGCCCATCGCGGTCTCCTGCCCGATGCGCTTTTCCCTCTACAGTTGCATCGCCGGGATGTTGTACCTGGGCATATTCCCCGACCGCGTGCTGCGCCTGACAATGCAAGCCGTCAAGAGCCTGCGGTGGTGACGCCGAACGCGCACACGAACCGCGGGTTGTCCCAACGCGCAGCGCCCCGGGCCGCGACTCGGCCGCTGCGGAGTGGGGAAATTGCGCAGCCCGGTTGCGATATCGCTCGCGTGCCGGGACCGATCTACCCCTCAGCTGTCCGCATTGTCCGCCACCGCGTCGAAGCGCGGCTTCTGTTCCCGGCAGAACGCAAAGATTTCAGCGCCTTTCGCACCGGCATAGTCGTGGGCGATTAAGTTCCGCACTTCCTTCATCTCGCGCAAATCGCTGGCCCGATTCACCAGCCCGCGCTTTTCCGCCCGATTAACCACATCCAGCAGCGTGCCCGCGGTCATCAGTTCCATCCGGTCAAGGCTGCGTAGGACCTTGTTCACCAGCAAATCGACCGCCCGTGCAAAGCGACTGCAAAAAGCCTCGAACCTGGCCAATTGCTCCTCATCGAGTTGGTCGAAGTTGTTCGGCAACCCGGCCACCTGGTTGAAGGAGAACTCGAGGTGGCGGCGGGCCCGCGCCAGTTCCAGCAGCCCTTGTTCCAGCAGTTGTCCGGTTGGAGCCGGCTTCATAGCCGAATGCCGGAAGCCAGGGCGGTGGCGGCCAGTGGCTCATCCTGTTCGTTGGTTCGGCGCAACACCAAGTCCAGTTGTTGCCAGCCGATCCGGTCCAGGATCCCGATGCGCAATCGGATTTGGTCGCGGAATCCCAACTGGTCGGAGATCACCAGCAGGTCAAGGTCGCCGCCTCGCGCCGCGTCATCCGCCCGGGAGCCGTATAAACGGACCCGCGCTTCGCGATCCAGGCGCCGGACTTCTTCCACGATCGCGGCTCGGTCTGCTGCGCTCAATCGCACGCAACCATTGTGGACCGCTGACACTTTCAAGCCAACTGGAATTCCCTCCCCCATCGTTCGCGTTCAATCGTGCGGGGTTCGTGGTGACTCTTGTCTTGTTCCCTTCCCCTCCCATCCGTGTTCCTCGGTGTGGTTCCGTGGCAACCTTTGTTTCCTTCCCATCGCGTTCCATCTGTGTCCTTGGAATTCATTCGGGCTCGCCTTCGAGTCGTTCTCTTCCCCTCCTCGGCGAACCGGTTCAGGGAACGGCACCGCGCTCGCGCGATGCGGTAAAACATAGAAATAAAATTCGTGAAATGCCTCGTTCGGGTGGACTAATCTGCGGCCGTGCCGAAAACGAGAGCCTCCCGAGGGGTCTGGGTGCCGCCACCGGACCACGTTTTTCAACTCCGGGTCTCCCTCCGCTACATCCAACCGCCCATCTGGCGCCGCTTCTTGGTGCCGGACAACTGGCTGCTGGGCGAACTGCACCCGGTGCTGGTGGCCGTCATGGGCTGGGGCGGCTACCACATGCACGCCTTCCGATTCGGCGGCGGCTTCAACCCGACCGAATACTCGACGGTCGGGGTCGGAACCGAATGCGACTCGCGGGTGCGGGACGAGAACCAGGTGTTGATCGGTCACCTGATCCGCCGCCGAGGACAGACTTTTAGCTACGAATACGACTTCGGCGATTCCTGGCAGCACGAGGTGAAGGTGGAGAAGATTCTGCCGTTCGATCCTGGCGTGGCCCTGCCGGTTTGCCTGGCGGGAGAACGAGCTTGTCCACCGGAGGATTGCGGGAGTGTTCCCGGCTACGCCGAGGTACTCCGGGTGTTACAAAAGGTCGAGACCCCGAAGGAACGCCAACTGCTGGACTGGGTGGGCAAGTACGATCCCGAACGCTTCGACCTGGAAGCCGTCAACCGCCGCCTGCGCCCCCCAAGCGCGCGGAAGTCAAGTTGAGCGCGCCACCTCGGCCTCCAGAACCAGTGGTAGCGGTATGGCGATGAAGCGATGAAAGCGTTTGTCATTGCCTGGGCGGAGCAGAACCAGGTGCCCTACGAAGATGACACCATAGGCCGGCCGCTCTGAGCGGCGGTCGCCGACGAAATCGATATGAAGCGACGACGCAAGCTGGAGTTACTACTGGACGACATTCGCTCGCTGCTGGCGGACCGGACGCAAGCCTCAAGGGACTCCGCCTTGGTGCTTGCAGTATGGGATCTCGGGTGCTTTCTCGATGAACTCGCCTATGACGCCACGATACAGGAATTGCTGGCTTTGGCTCAACAGACCAATTCCCGCTCCACGGCCGTCGGCGCACTCAACGCCCTGGTCGAAACGGGCGTAATCAGCGAATTCGAAGCCCTGGATCGGCTGGACGACTGGAAAGGCAAGCACTGAGGCGCCCGCGCCCCTGAAAAGTCAAAGTCACCGCCCTCGCGCCGCTTCACCCCTCCGGGAAGCCTTACCAATAGAGCCCGGCTTCGGGGTCCTAACGCCGGACTTCTTCCACGATGGCGACTCGTTCGGACGCGCTCAATCGCACGCGTCTGGCATGCGCTCGAAGTCGTCTCGCCTTCGAGCCATGAGCCGGCGTTCATTCGTGGTTGCTTGTGTTCGGTTCCATCCCCCTCCCATTCCTGCCTTGGTATTCATTCGTGGTCGCCCGCGTCCGCCGCTTTGCTCTTGGCGCTTTGCCCCTTGGTCGTACGCGCCAGGTAGCTCAAGGCCAAATCCACCTCGCCCGCTGCCGGGTGTGAACGGAGCCAAGTTCGAGTTTGATTGACAGCGGCGTCGATCTGTTCCCGGTTGCCGCGGCGTTTGACTAGGAACAACAAATGCGCCACGCGGATGAAGCCGTCGTCCGGGTGCGCCTCCAGCCAGTCGGCCGTGCCCTGGATCGCGGCGTCCGCCTGCCCCGCCGTGCCGCGATGGCCGACCAGCCAGAGCCAGGACGACCGCGCCATGCGTTCGTCGCGCTGTCCCGATTGTCCGAACCACTCGCCCACGTCTTCGATCACCCGTTCGCACTGTTCGCGCCCGCCGTGAAATCCGGTCATCCACATCCAGGCCGCCCGCACGAGCATCTCATGGGGGTTATCCTTCAGCCAGGTGCCGATTCTCTCGATCATCTCGTTGACTTGGCCGACCTGCCCGCGCCGGCCGATAGTCCAGACACAGGCCACGCGCAGGAGGCTGCTGCGTGGGTTCCGGGGAAGCCAACTCAGGGTCAGGCTGGCGGCTTTGGCCAGCGCCCGCGCGACATGCGGCTCGTCCAATAGCGGCGCGACCACCGCCGCCATTCCGGGGCCGCCCTTGGTCTCCATCACCCGTTTGATTCTTACCGCTAATTGGCCCGTCGGTGACGATTTGTCTTGAGTCCGCAACCAGCGCAAGAGCGCGGCCCGGACCAGGTTGTCCTCGAAGTGCCACGCTGACAGCGGGCCGTGCGGCTCCAGCCACGGCAGCATCCGGTCCAGTAAGTCAGGCGACTCGTCAGGTGCGTGCGGCTGACCTACGTGAACAGGTCCCCCGCCTGTTCTCTCTCCTTCCAGGACCCACTCAGCCGTTCGTCTTACCGCTGCTGCCATCTGGCCGAAATCGCCCCGGATCAAGGCCAACCAGAGTGCCGTCGCCCGCAACAGCAAGTCGTCCGGATGCTGTCGCAACCAGGCGTCGGCTCGCTCGCAAACCAGCGCCCATTGCGCGTCGGTTCCTTGTCGCTCGGCCAATCCCATCTCGACCCAGCATTGGACCGAACTGAGCGGCGCCTTGAAGAATTCATCGTTCAGGATGGGTTTTCGCAATGCGAACTCGCCCAGGTGCGAAAAGGTCCGGTTCGGCGTGGATTTGTCCGCGGTGTTCGACGGCGTCCGGTGCCGCGTCCGACCTTGCTGAGTATCTCGATACTGGTTGGTGATCGCCTCGAGCAGTACCGGCAATTCGGCAATTGGGATGACGGCCTCGCCTCTTTTGATGATGATTGCCTCCGGCGGCAGGAGTCGCCGATGAATCCGCGCCTGTCGGTTGAGACCGCGATAGGGCGGAAGAAAGACCAACTTGAGCGGGTGGGGTTGGCGTTGGGCATCGAGCGCGAGCAACGGGTCTGACGGCGGCTCGAACAGCAAGACAAAGTCCCGCGGCGTATCCGTCCCTGCGGCGAACCTGAGTAACGCGGCGTACACGCAGGGCCCGTTCGCGAGCAGTTCACTCGACCTTGTCGGGCAGTGCACCTGGTATGTCTACGGCCGCATCCAAGAATACGAGGATCCAACTGTCGCCAGCCTCACATTTTGGACCGAGCAGCCCAACGGCTTTCATTTACCTCTCGACCCCGTCCTTGCCAACCATCACTTCCTTCAATATCAACCCGGCCTCGGCGTCAATCGGTTCGCCTTTTGCGATCAGTTTTACCGTTTCTGACAGTGGCGGTCCCGGTCTGCAAAAAGTTGTCTTGCGACGCACATCCGGGGACGGCTCGAGCAGCGACCCCGGTTGGCAGGATATCCAGAGCCAGACGGTGTCGGGAACCGCGTCGACCTCTGGAACATTTGACGACACTCCCCCTGCGACCGGAACGTACTGGTATGGCATGGCGGTGTTCGATACAGCAGGCAACTCGGAAGACGAGCGGCAAGCGGACCTGGGCCCTAAGCAAGTGACCGTAACGAGTCCTCAACCGATTATCAATCTGAGCACCGCATCACTCGAGTTCGGAACTTTGAACGTTGGCCAGACTTTAGTAATGTCCTTTTACATCCGTGATCCCGGCACTGCAGACCTGCACGTCAGTGCGATCACCTTCCCGCCTGGTTTCAGCGGCAACTGGAACGCTGGGACGGTGGCAGCCAACGTGTCGACGTGACGTTTGCGCCGGCAGCCGCGCAGACCTACGGGGGGTTAATAACGGTCAATTCGGACGCGGCCAGCGGGGCCAACACCCTGCAGGCGTCGGGCCAAGGCACGCCACCCTCAACCTACACCCTGACGGTTGACTCCTCCAATCCGGGCTCGGGCGTGTCCATCTCAGTCAACCCCAGCGACAACCAAGGGAACAGTAGTGGGGTGACGAGCAGCGGCGGAGTGACACCCACCCTGACCTTCATCTATAATCAGAACACGCAGGTGACCGTTACGGCGCCGTTGACCGTGTCTGGAAACTCGTTCAGCAACTGGCAATTAGTGTTCCGTTTCACGATATTCCGGGAGAGATTTATCGAGATAATT
>JAGWYX010000262.1 GCA_018969165.1 Verrucomicrobiota bacterium | reverse complement strand
AACGACGTCGTCATCGCCATCCTGCCCGGGGACACCACCGCGCAGACCTTGTTCACCTCGGGCGCCACGCCGGGCCTGTTCTCCACCAACTCGATCCCGACGCCCAATCCTAACCTCGGGATCGGCACCGCGCCACCCCCTTACTCCGACGGTCTGGGTGCCTCGGCCGTGCCTCCCACCATGGTCAGTCCCCAGCCGGACATGACCATCGAAGCCATCAGCAGTTCCCCTGGCCGCGTGCCCAGCGCCATCGTCTCTGCCCGCTTCCAGTTCCAGTGCGGCGCCCCGATCATCCTCGGCGACAACCCGGCCTCGTTCGTCTTGTCGAACATCACCGCCGGGGCCCAGATGTGGTACACGCTCGATGGCTCGACCCCGACCAACGCCTCACCCAGCATCGGCCCGCTGTTCAGCGGCAATACCGTCACCCTGAACCTCATCAGCAACGTGACGTTCTCCGCCCGCGCTTTCAAAAACAATTACCAGTCCAGCGTCCTCTCGACCAAGCTGCTCTCCCCCACCAATTTCCTGGCCAACGAAATCAGTTTCGGCTTCGCCAACGGCGAGGCCTCGAGCGATTTTCTCGGCGCCGCCGGCCAGACCTTCGTCGCGCCCGTCACGCTGAGCTTGCTGTCGGCACAGCAGATTTACTCGCTCCAGTTCTACCTGCTGGTTACCAACGTCAATAGCAGCCCGGCGGTAACCCCGGGGGCCGTCGGCTTCACCAGCATGCTCCTGGCGCCCGTGCCGGGCTCCAACCCAACCACCTACGCCCCCATCCCGCCGGAAATGTTCGTCCTGACCAATATCTCCGGCACCAATGTCCTCTACGCGACCAACCTGATCTTCACCAATACCGCCATTAACTTGCTCGGCGTCGGTTGGCTGGAGCGGGCCGGCCACACCAACCTCTACAACACCACCGCCCAAAGCCTGATCACCTATTCCCAGGCCCATGACAACCTCTTCCTGGGCGCCAACGGCGACGTGATCGTGGGCGGCTATTCATTCGTCATCCCCACCACCGCGGCCAACGGCCAAGCCTATCAAATCCAGATCGGCCGGCCTTCAGCGACCGCCGATGGCGTCTCCCAGGACGTGTTCATTCAAGCCCCGACCAACGGCGCGCTGGCCGGCGGCGCCATTAACTCGATCAAACAAGTCACCGTTGGTTTCCCGGGTTACCTGGTCGGTGACGTCGCGCCGTTCCGCTGGTTCAATGCCGGCGATTTCGGCGACACCAACCTGCTCAACAACGACGTGCTCCAGACCTTTCAGTCGGCCGTTTACAGCGCCAACACCCCGCCGACCAACAGCGATTTCTTCGACGCGATGGATTCGTCCGACGGCACCACGGACGGCAGCTTGAAGGCCTCCAGCGGCAACGACACCGTCGTCAATACCATCGCCAAAGGCGACGGCAAATTGCTCGTGGATGATGTCTTCGTCACCTTCCGCCGCTCGCTGGACCCGAGCCTGACCTGGTACGTGCGCTACTGGTCCAACGGCGTGCGATTCGCGGTGAACTCGACGAATTTCGGCATCACCAACCACGCCCGCAACGCCGGCCCGGACCAGCCCGCTCAGCAATTCTCCTCTTCCGCCGGCGATACCCCGGCCGCTTCCGCGCCCAACGATCCGCCCTCGGTCGTCTTTAGCGCCGATGACTTCCAGGCGACGCCCGGCCAAACGCTGGTGGTGCCGATCCGCGCGCAGGTCGGCGGGTCCCTGCCGCTTCGGGTGCTGATGCTCAACCTGAACGTTCAGCCCCTGGACGGCTCGCCGCCGCTTACGGCGCCGGCCCAGTTCAACCTGGCCAACGCCCTCGGCGCCCCGACCTTGATGCAGTCCCGTCACAGCGCCAACTACGCCGCCGCCTGGCTCGATAATACCGTGCCCGGCGTCCTCGGAAACGCCGTCGTCGGCACCGTGCAGTTTACCGTCCCCACCAACGCCACCCCGGACTGCGCCTACCGCATCCAGTTCGAGCATGCCTCCGCCTCGCCCAATGGTCTGTGGATCTTCCCGCAGCAGGTGCAGCCCGGCCTGGTCGTGCTCACCAATCGCAGCGCCTCGACCCTCGGCGACGCCATCCCGGACGCGTGGCGTCTGCGCTACTTCGGTTCGGCGACCAGCCCGTCCAGCCTCGCCACGCTGGACCCGGATGGCGACGGCATGTCCAATTACGCCGAGTACCTGGCCGGCACGGATCCAACCGACGCCAATTCCTCGTTGAAATTTTCCTCGGTCGATACCGCGGCCGCCGGCGCGACCCTGCGTTGGTCCTCCGTCGCCGGCAAACAATACTTCGTGGAAACCGCCGCCTCCGCCACCGGCGGTTGGACCGCGGTCTCGGGCGCGTTTTTTGGGACCGGCCAGGAGATCAGTTTCACTGATACCGCCTCCAGCAACACGGCCCGGCTCTACCGCCTCCGGCTCGGCCCCTGAGCGCAGTGCCGCGCGGCGCCTTGTCGCCGGCCGCGACCGGTGGCAGCCGACGTGAGTCGGCTCCAATCCATTTCGGCGGACGCGCCAGCCAAACGGGCAGTGTCCTGATTTCGGAGCGCGGCTCCATGAGCCGCAGCACAGCCGCTTCAAAATCAAGCTGCTGCGAGTCACAGACTCGCGCTCCAACCGCAATTTCGGACACTGCCGCCAAACGGCGTTCGCCGCCGCCAGGTCCCCCCGAAAACCGGCGGGACACGGTTTCTGACCGCGCCCATCGCGCGGTTCAATGGATCGACAATTGCTGTTTGATGCCGAACTTCTCGATCCGTTTCCGCAACGTGGCCCGGGTGATGCCCAGCAGCTTGGCGGCCTGCACCTGGTTGCCGCCGGTCTCGTTCAGCGCGTTGATGATCAACTCCCGTTCGACCGCCGGAATCACTTTCAGCCGGCTGTCCTTGCGCGCCCAGTGGAATAACGCCCGCGCCAGCGACGGCAGGTCCGACGCCTGACCGGGCGCGGTCGCGGCCGGCGCGGCCGGGGCTTTGCCGACGGCAGTCCCCGCGCCCTCGCCGGGGCTGACCAGGTTGGGCGGCAGGTCGCTCAGCAGGATCGTTTCGGCTTTCGAGACGACCAGGGCGCGCTGGATGACGTTCTCCAGCTCGCGCACGTTGCCCGGCCAATGGTACTGTTGCAGCCAGGTGATGACCTCCGGTGAAATGGATTTCACCGGCGCCTTCGGCCCGCGCGCGAACTTCTTCAGAAAATAACTCACCAGCAGCGGAATGTCCTCGCGCCGGTCGCGCAAGGGCGGGATTTGAATGCGCACCACGTTCAACCGGTAAAACAGGTCCTCGCGAAACTCGCGGGCCGCCACCGCTTGCTCCAGCGGCTTGTTGGTCGCCGCGATGATGCGGACGTCCACCTGGACCGGTTGGTTGCCGCCCACCCGCTCGAACGTGCCCGATTGCAGCACCCGCAGCATCTTGGTCTGGGTCGCCAGGCTCATGTCCCCGATCTCATCGAGGAAAATCGTGCCGTGGTTGCACTGCTCGAATTTGCCGATCCGCTGGGCCGTCGCGCCGGTGAACGCCCCTTTCTCGTGGCCGAATAATTCGCTCTCCAGGAGGTTCTCCGGGATGGCCGCGCAATTGATCGCCAGGTAAGGCTGATGGTGGCGCTGGCTGTGGTGGTAGATCGCCCGGGCCACCAGCTCCTTGCCCGTGCCGCTCTCGCCCGTGATCAGCGCCGTGGCATCCGTCGCCGCCAGTTGCCCGATCAGCTTGAACACGTTCTGCATCGCCTCGCAGCGGCCGACGATGCCCAGCTCGTGATCCTCGGACTCCAGCAGCGGCTCATAGGAAACAATCTCCTTCATGTCGCGCGCGGCCTTGAGCGCCGCGGCGACGATCTGCTTGAGCTTGGGCACGTCGAACGGCTTGAGCAGGTAATCATACGCCCCCAGCTTCATCGCCTCGATCGCCGTCTGCGTCGTCCCGTAAGCCGTCATCATGATCACCAGCAGCTTGGCATCGAGTTGCCGCAGCCGGCGCAAGGCCTCCAAACCGGTGATCCCCCCCAGCCGCACGTCCATGATCACCAGGTCGGGCTTGAGCCGCGGAATGACCTTCAGGGCCTCCTCCCCGCTGGCCACCGTCGTCAACTCGATCTCCGGCGAATCCAGAATCCGCCGGAACGAGTACTGCACGTCCGCCTCGTCATCCACCAAAAGTAGTTTGTCCATGTTCGGTCGCCAATTGCGGTCAACGCCCGACAAGATAGGATTGCTCCGCCGCTCTTTGCGAGCGATTTTATGCGGCCTCCGGCCGTCTGGTCCCGAGGGTAAAAGATTGACCGCCGGGCGGGTTGGGCATTACTCTGGCGCCGGCAGCCCTGACCGAGATCACCGACGCATATGCCCATGACGACACGACAGTTGCGGCTCGGGCCGTGGGGCGCGTGGGGTCGGACCGCGGCCGGGTTGACGCTGGGGTTGGCGGTGCTGCTGCGACCGGCCCCGGCGCTTGGCGTGGGGTATCGCCTGCCCAATCAGGACCCCGACGCCATCGCGCGCGGCAATGCCTTCGTGGCCACCGCCGACGACCCTTCGGCCATCTACTACAATCCGGCCGGGATCACCCAGTTGCAGGGCCAAAATGCCCAAGTCGGACTTTACCTCATCGACGTCGGGATCAGCTACGATTCGCCGACCGGCGCGCATGTGGACAACCAGTCATCGATCCAGCCGGTGCCCCAGTTGAACTATGTGTATTCGCCGCCGGACTGCCCGTTGGCGTTCGGCCTGGGGATTTACGTGCCTTACGGGCTGTCGGTGGATTACCCGGCGGATTCCCCGTTGCGCACCGCCGCCATCAGCGGGTCGCTGCTTTACACCACGCTCAACCCGGTGATCGCCTGGCGGATCACCCCCAAGCTCTCGGTCGCCCTGGGCCCAACGATTAACCTCTCCGAGATCCAGTTTGAGCGGGGCCTCGGCCTGACGCCCGGGGACCAGTTCAAGTATAAGGGGGAAGGCTGGGACGCCGGTTTCAACGCGGGGATTCGCTGGCAACCGGTCGAGCGCTGGGCCTTCGGCGCGCAGTACCACTCGGCCACCACCGTGGATTATCACGGTCATTCCGAGATTTATCCCTACGCCCCGCCCCCCTACTATCCCCGCACCAGCACCGGCGCCCAGATTCGCTTTCCCCAGTTCGCCGTCGGCGGGGTGTCGTTCCGGCCGACGCCGGACTGGAACCTCGAGTTCGACGTGGACTGGACGGACTGGCACAGTGTTCGGGAAATCCCCTTCAGCGGGGTGCCGCTGCCGGCCTTCCCGATCGACGGCCTCTCGAGCCTGATGTACGAGTTTGGCGTGACCCGCCAGTTGTCGCGCGGCTATTACTGCAGCGCGGGCTACTTTTACAGCGAGAAGTCTGGTCCGGACAGCACCTTTAACCCGGTGATTCCGGACGCCAACCTGCACCTGGGCGGTCTGGGGTTCGGGCACCACGGTCGGCGGTGGGACTGGAGCGTGGGCTACCAGTTTGCGGTCGGCCAACGCCTGGTCGCCAATGATACCGCCAACCCGGCCGCTAATGGCACCTATCACATCTTCAACAACGCCGTGAACCTGTCGGTCCGGCTCCGCTTCTGACGCCGACCCTGGATGAACCCGGCGTGCGGCGGCTCGTCGGCCGGAAGCTGCCGCGCTCCTTTTACGATCGCCCCACCGTCCTGGTCGCGCCCGCGCTGCTGGGGAAGTGGTTGGTGCACGTGGATCGGGGGATTGAGCGCATCGGCCGCATCGTCGAAGTCGAGGCCTACCTGGGGCCGCATGACCGCGCGGCCCATTCGTCCCGGGGCTTGACCGAGCGGACCAAAGTCATGTTCGGCCCGCCCGGACATGCCTATGTCTATTTGATCTACGGGATGCATCACTGCATGAACGTCGTGACCGAACGGGA
Source organism: Verrucomicrobiota bacterium (assembly GCA_018969165.1). Classification (GTDB taxonomy): domain Bacteria; phylum Verrucomicrobiota; class Verrucomicrobiia; order Limisphaerales; family JAGWYX01; genus JAGWYX01. Next base: position 240 of record JAGWYX010000262.1, on the reverse strand, counting down.
AGGTCATGCCGCGGCGGTGCTGCTCCGGGCGGTCGCGCCGGTGCAGCATGTCCAGGGCCGGACTCAGGGTCCCGGGCTGCTCTGCCGCGCGCTGGGGATCGACCGGCGCCTGAACGCGCACGACTTGCTCAGCGACGATTTCTACATTGCGGCGCCGGTCCGAGTCAAACCGTTCGCCGTGGTGAAGCGGCCGCGGATTGGCGTCGAGTATGCCGGCGCTTGGGCGAGGCGCCACCTGCG
>JAGWYX010000261.1 GCA_018969165.1 Verrucomicrobiota bacterium | reverse complement strand
GGCCTCAAGACGTTCCTTGGCCGCACCGGGCGGCTGACCGGCATGGACGTGCTGGACCAGATCGTGGCCCAACCGCAGGCGGCGCGGTTCATCACGGCCAAACTGTGGACGTTCTTCGCCAGCGAGAATCCTCCCGACGAAATCATCACCGCCCTGGCCGAGGAATTCCGGCGCGCGGACAACGACTTCAAACCGGTCCTGCGGCTGATGTTCCGGAGCGCCGCCTTTTACTCGGACCCGGTCATGGGCAGCCAGGTCAAAAGCCCGGTGCAATGGCTGGTGGGCAGTTGCCGGCTGCTGGCCCGGGAGGTGCCGCCGGCGCTCCCGGCCACGGCGGCGTTGCGCCAACTCGGGCAGGACCTGTTCGCGCCGCCGAATGTCAAAGGCTGGGACGGCGGCATCAGTTGGCTGACGACCAACACCCTGCTCAACCGCTACCATTTCGCGACGGCGCTGGTCCTGGGTCACCCGCGTGCCCCCGCCCGGGCCGCCGTGCGGAACCGGCCGCGGACACAGTTCCTGCCGGCGCGACGGGAGGGCGCCCCCGGCCCCCGGCCGCCGATCGATGTGGAGCGTATCCTGCCCGAAGCCGACCGCCGCGATGCGGACACTTTGATCGCCGCGCTTGAACGGCGATTGCTGCTGGTGCCCTTGCGCCCCCGCCAGGCCGGGGCCTTGCGCGATTTCCTCCAGACCCGGAAAGGCTTGGACGACGCCGCGGCGCTGAACGCGGTCCGCCTGGTGATGTCCACGCCCGAATACCAACTCACTTGAACTCGCAACCGAAAATCCGAAACCACCAAGGCATACGATTAAGAAAGGACCGCTCGATGCTGAGTTTCTCTGCGCCTTTCGTGCCGATTCGTGGCGATGCATGGTCAACTCCCTATGAACTACCCCCTGAAAACCCGACGTGAGTTTCTGCGGACAACGCTCCTGGGCGGGGCGTTGACGTGGACGGTTCCTTCGTTTCTCGCCCAGACTTTCGCCGCGCTCGGGGCCGAGGCGGCCGACCGCGCCACGCAGCTCGTGACCGGAAAGGACTCACCCATTCTCGTCGTGCTTCAAATGGCGGGTGGCAACGACGGGCTCAACACGGTGATTCCTTACACCAACGATCATTACTTCCGCGCCCGCCCGCGGCTCGGCGTCAAGGCCGACACCGTGCTCAAGCTCGATGACCAGGTCGGGCTGCACCCGGGGCTGCAGCGCTTCCAGGCCCTTTACGATGCCGGCCACCTGGCCGTCCTCCAAGGCGTCGGGTACCCGAATCCGAACCGATCCCATTTTCGGTCCACGGAGATTTGGCAGACCGCCAGCGATGCTAATCGGGTCGAGAAATACGGCTGGATCGGGCGTTACTTTGACAACTGCTGCCGGGGAGCGGATCCCACGGTTGGGGTCGCGATTGGCGCGCAGATGCCGCAGGCCTTTGCCGCCCAAACGCCCACCGGCATCGCCCTCCAGAACCCGCGGGCCTATCGGTTGGGTTCGGGCGATCCGGAGTCCGGCAAACGGAACCCGCTCGACCAGTCCCTCCGCGATATGAACCAGCCGCCGCCGGACCTGGCGCCGTCGCCGGAGGATGATTCGGGCGCCACGATCGGCGCCGTCACCGGCAAGCCGCGGCTGGCGGGCTCGGTCCTGGATTACGTCGAGCGCGTCGCCCTGGACGCGGAGGTCAGCTCCGACGAAATTGGCCGCATCACCCAACAGGTCCGGAACCTGGCGAGCTACCCGGCGTCGCCCTTGGCCAATGGCTTGAAGCAGATTGCCCGGCTGATCGGCGGCGGGTTGCCGACGCGCATTTACTACGTCTCGCAGGGCGGTTACGACACGCATACCAATCAGGTCGGCACGCAGGCGCGCCTGCTGCAGGACCTCGGCGATTCGGTGAAGGCGTTTGTGGACGATCTCCAGGCGCAGGGGAACTTCCAACGCGTGCTGCTGCTGACCTTCAGCGAATTCGGCCGGCGCGTGACCGAGAACGCCAACGGCGGCACCGATCACGGGGCCGCGGCGCCGATGTTCGTCGTTGGCCCACGGATCAAGGCCGGATTGCTGGGACGCTATCCGAGTCTGGCGCCCGAGGACCTGTTCAATGGCGACCTGAAATACACGACCGATTTCCGGCGCGTCTATGCCGCCGTGCTCGACCGATGGCTCAAGACCCCGAGCGAGCCGATTTTGGGGAGGAAATTCGAGCCGGTAGCTCTGATGTGAGCGGTGGACGGCAGGCCGCCGGGAAGCGGGTGGAAGCGACCGACCGACTGGGCGCGAGACGCCAACCACCGGGGGACTTTGTTTCTGGCGCGATACCGCCAGCCCGGCGACCAGCGCGGGCAGAAACACCTCATTACACGGGAGTTATCTTCAGGACCAGGCGTCGCGATGGGTCAGTCGGGGCGAAGGGGGGGGGGGTACGGATGAACTTGCGGCGGGCGCTTGCCCGGGTGATATTGGCTTTTTGGATTTTACCCACGACGCGGCGCTCGCCCCCGTCCAACTCCAGCAGCACCAAGTCATTCAGGCTGTGGTAACTGCTGAACGAGAGGGCGCTCTGGATCGTGTTAAAGTGATAGGCACCACCCACATTTTGGGTCCACCGGCCCAGGCCGGCAAAATAGGCGCGCGACTGTTGGCGAAAAAGCACGACGGTCATGACGACGCCCTGCGACAAGGATGAATGCGGTTCGTGCCCGATACAATCCACTTCTGTGCCGCTTGTGTCAAACTAATATGGGGCAAATACCCGACCTGCTTCTGGGGTGGACACCCACCGGCATGGCCCTACCGGAACTGCTGGTAGAACATTACCGCGGAAATGAGGAAGCCCACCGCGGTGATGATCTGGCGCACGCGTGATTGGGAGATGCGCTGCGAGTAGTGCGCGCCGAAATAGTAACCCGCCACCGCCCCGATGGCCATCACCGCCGTTTTCGGCCAGTCAATCAACCCGGCGAAAATAAAATAGACCGCCGCCACCAGGTTGATCAACGAACCCAGGACCGTTTTGAGGCCGTTCATCTCGTGGATATTCGTCAAGCCCAGGTAGCCCAGCGAGGCCAGCATCAGGATTCCAATCCCGGCGCCGAAATAGCCGCCGTAAAGCGCCACCAGAAACTGAAATACCACCGCGGCCCACACGCCGTAGTGGCGAGGTCCCATCCCCCCATCGGCTCGAGGCGCGAACCCGGCGAAGCGGCGAAACGCACCTTGCGCGACAAACAGGACCGTCGCGAACAACAACAGGAACGGCACCATCTTGGCGAAAAGATCCTCGCGGGTGCGCGTCAGGAGGATGCCGCCCAGCAGGCCGCCCGCCAAGCTCACCGGCACGAACCGGCTCAACCACGGTTTGACGGCCGCGATCTGTCGGCGATAACCGAAGACGCTGCCCGCCGTCCCGAATACCAGCGCCAGCGTGCTGGTGGCATTGGCGACGATCGGCGGCGTGCCGACCAACAGCAGCGTGGGAAAGGTGATTAACGTGCCCCCGCCTGCCACCGCGTTCACCAGGCCCGCGGCGGTGGCTGCCGCCGCCAGGGTCATCGTTTCGCTGCCAGACATTCCGCCGCCGAGCTTGCCAGATGGTCGAGGCGACTCAAGCTCGCTCTCACGGGCGCGCCTCGCTCATCGCGTCCCTCGTTTTGGCTTGCCCTGACCTCCCGTGCAGGCAATCTTCGGCCTCGTGAAAACTCCTACCGGCGTCCTGACCTGGGCATGTTGCGTTCTGGCTAACTTCGCTGCCGGGCCGGTCTTTGGACAATCGACCAACCACCTGGGCCTGGCGGCGCTTCGCGACCTGCGCCTGCCCGACGTGGTCCTCGATTCGGTGGCCGCGGTGACGCCGGATCACGAGGCCAATCCCCGTGCGGCTGCCTGCGTGGACGTCAAGGGGACCATCGGCGGCCACATTCGCTTCGAGTTGCTGCTGCCCGAGGCCTGGAACGGGCGCTTCGTCATGGGCGGAGGCGGGGGTTTCGTCGGAACGGTGCAAGGCGTGTCTCGTGACCTGGCCAACCGCGGCTACGCCTCGGCGGGCACGGACACGGGGCACGAGTGGCAACCGGGTTACATGGCCGGCTGGGCGTATAACGACCTCGAGGCGCAATTGAACTTCGGCTACCTCGCGGTCCATCGCACGGCCGAAGTGGCCAAAGCCATCATTCGCGCCTACTACCAGACCGACATCGCCTATGCCTATTTCCTGGGCTGCTCGCGCGGCGGCGGCCAGGCGATGATGGAGGCCCAGCGCTATCCTAATGACTTCGATGGCATCGTCGCCGGCGCGCCAGCCTTCGACTGGACGGGCCTGGCGGCGTGCATGGTCGAGATCGGCAAAGCCCTCTACCCTGACGCGCGGCACCTGGATCACACCGCCCTCACCAAGGAGGCCCTCGTGAAACTCCAGGCCGCAATTCTCGAACAATGCGACGCCCAGGACGGCTTGAAAGACGGCGTCATCCAGGATCCCCCTTCAACTCATTTCGAACTGGCCAAAGTCGCCGGCCTCACCGACGACCAGCGCCAGGCCATCCAAGCCATCTACCAGGGAGCCCGCAATGCCCGGGGCCCCATTTACCCCGGATACGCCCCCGTCGCCGAATGCGATCCGGACCAGTGGATCGCCTGGCTGGTCGGACCCGTCCCGCCCTTGGTGGCCAAGGATCATGTCCCGGACCTGACGTTTGCTTTTGGCACGCAGATTTTCAAAGGCCTCGTTTTCAATGATCCCGACTGGGATTACTCGACCTACGACCTCTCCCACTTCGAGCACGACACGCGCCTGGCCGCTTCGTTTCTCAACGCGACCAATCCCGACCTGGGCGGGCTTAAGGTGCACAAGGGCAAACTCATTCTGTGGCACGGCTGGGCCGACCCGGCCTTGCCCGCGCAGGCGACGGTGGACTACTACCGGCAGGTCCGGCAACACGATCCCGCCGCGGCGGACTACTGCCGGCTCTTCATGGTCCCCGGTTGCCTCCACTGCGGCGGCGGGCCGGGGGCGAGCGAGGTCGATTGGCTCTCGGTCATTGTCGATTGGGTGGAACGCGGCGTGGCGCCCGAGCGGATCGTCGCCTCGAAACGCGAGCACGGCAAGGTGGCCAGGACCCGGCCCCTGTATCCGTACCCCGAGTGGGCCGCGTATCGAGGCAGCGGGGATCCCGACAGCGCCGACAGTTTTGTGGCCAGATCCGCGCCGGTGATGGCCCGGTAACTCGACCGCCAACTCCGGCTCGTCGGCGCGAGACCGCCGCCGTTCCCTCACGCGATGCCGATCAGGATGCCGATCAGGAACACCAGCATCCCGCCCAACACCACCTGGACCGACGCGGAGGAGAGCGGCGTATCCATGAACTTGTGGCGCACGCCCGCGATGGCCGCCAGCTCGACCAGCACGACCGCCACGGCAATCGCGGTGGCGGTCCGGACCTCCGGGATTAAGTAGGGCAGGCTGTGGCCCAGCCCACCCAGGGCCGTCATCAACCCGCACACCAGCCCGCGCGCCCAGGGATGTCCGCGTCCCGTCAAGGTGCCATCGTCCGACAGCGCTTCGGCGAAACCCATGCTGATCCCCGCGCCCAGACTGGCGGCCAGCCCCACGCGCAGCGTCTCCCAACTGTTCTGCGTGGCGAAGGCCGCGGCGAACAGCGGCGCCAGGGTCGAGACCGAACCATCCATTAAGCCCGCCAGCCCCGGCTGGATCACCTGCAATACAAAGAGCCGCTGCTGCCTCGCCGATTCCGCCTCGCTCAATTGCGTGTGGGCGATCCGTTCCGCAACGAGCGCGTGATCGCGTTCCTCCTCGGCCAGATCGCCGAGCAACTGGCGCATCGCCGCGTCGGTTGTCCGGCGCGCCGCCGCCTCGTAAAAGCGTCTCGTCTCCACCTCCATCGTTTCGGCGGCCTTCTGCACCGCCTTCAATCCCAGCGGGCGGCTGAGCCACACGGGGCGCCGGCGCACGAACCCGCGCACATCCTGCCGCCGGAGCAGCGGCACATGCTCCCCGAACCGTTGGCGATACAGTTCGAGCAGCCGGTGCCGGTGCCCGTCCTCCTCCTGGCGCATCGCCTGGAACCGCTCCGCCTGCTCGGGGTAGTTCTCCCTCAGCCCGTCGGCGAAATCGTCGTAAATGCGCGCGTCTTCTTCTTC
>JAGWYX010000260.1 GCA_018969165.1 Verrucomicrobiota bacterium | reverse complement strand
CATCGTGCACGGATTCCGCCGCCGCCGGTAGGGCGACGGCCTCCGGCCGCGCCGCTGGCGGACTGGACGACGGCGTGCGGCGACAGCCTGGCCCGGCCGCCGGTTCAGCGCCTCCCCGGGCGCATTCGCAAACGGTGATTCTCTCCGGCGCCAGGTTGTGTTTAACTGCCGCGCGTGACGGACGAATTGGCCGAACTGAAGGCCCGCTACGAGCGGCTGAACCTGCTTTACCAGGTCAGCAACGTCATCCATTCCACCCTGGACTCCAAGCAGGCGCTGGAGTTGATCCTGGGCGAAGCGGTGCGATTGATGCGGGCGGCCAGCGGTTCGGTGGTGCTGATCAACCCGACCAACGGTTACCTGGAGATCGAGGCCGCGCACGGGCTGCCGTCGAGCGCGGCGGACCTCCGCTTGCGGATCGGGGAGGGGATCACCGGCTGGGTGGCGCGCACGGGCAAACCGGCGCGCGTGGGCGACGTGGCGCAGGACCCGCGCTACGTCGTGGCGCGGCGCAGCGTGCGCTCCGAGTTAGCCGTGCCGCTGGAGGTCAACAACCAGATTCGCGGCGTGCTCAACGTCGATGCGGACCGCGTGGACGCCTTCAGCGAGGCGGATCAGCGGTTGCTCGAGGATTTGGCGCTCCAGGCAGCCAAGGTGATTCACAACACCTGGCTCTACGAACAGCTCCGCCTCAAGGCGCGCCTGTTCGAGTCGCTGGTCAGCGTCGGGCAGACGATCAACTCGACCCTCAGCCTGGACGACGCCTTGCAGGTGATCACGCGCGAGGCCTGCCAATTGATGAGCACCAAGATGGGCTCGCTGCTCCTGCTCGACGACACGCGCGAATGGCTCGACCTGCGGGCCAGCTACGGGGCCGGCGAGGCCTACCTGCGCAAGCCGCGCCTGAGTGTGGCGGACAGTTTGCTGGGCATTGTTGTGCGTCGCAAAAAGCCGTTGCAACTGGAGAACGTCCAAACCTCCAGCCGCTACCAGAGCCTGGAGGTGGCCCGGCAGGAGGGCCTGGTGTCGCTGCTCAGCGTGCCGCTGCTGTTCAGCAGCGAAGCCATCGGGGCCTTGAGCGTTTACACCGGTGAACCCCACAGTTTTTCGAACGAGGAAATCCGCATCTTGTCGGCCCTGGCGGAGTTGTCGGCCCTGGCGATCGAGAAGGCGCGGCTTTACGAGCGGGTCGTGGACATGGAAGAGCAATTGCGGCAGAACGAAAAACTCTCGGCGCTGGGATTGCTGGCGGCCGAGGTGGCGCATGAAATCCGCAATCCGCTCACGGTGATGAAGATGCTCTATCACTCGCTGAATCTGGAGTTTCCCCCGGGCGACCCGCGGGCCAAGGACGCACGGGTCATGCGCGAGAAGATGGATCACCTGAACCGGATCGTGGAACAGATTCTGGACTTCGCGCGGAGCACCGAGCCGCGGCTCTCACCGGTGCACTTGAACCAGCTCCTGGACGACCTGGTGCTGCTGACCCGGCACAAGCTCAAAAACCAGAACATCCAACTGGTCCGCAAACTGGCGGCGGACCTGCCGGTGATCCGGGCCGACGCCAATCAATTGGAGCAGGCCTTTCTGAATCTGATGCTCAACGCTGTCGAGGCCATGCCGGCGGGGGGCAAGCTGACCCTGGGTTCGCGCGCGGTGCGCTGGCCGGCCCAGGCGCCGGACTGGACGCATGTCCTGGTCGAGTTCAAGGATACCGGCGGGGGGATGAGCGAGGAACAGCGGCGACGGGCGTTCACCTCGCTGCTGAGCACGACCAAGCAGAAGGGGACCGGCCTGGGACTGGCCATCGTGGCACGAGTCGTGGAAACCCATCGCGGCAAGGTAAAAATCCGCTCCCGGCTGGGTCGGGGGACGACCCTCACGATCGCCTTGCCGGTCTGAGTGCCTGTTTAAAACAGGCCCTGGGGCGGGTAGTGCCTCATGCCGTCTTCATTCACCGCATGAACAGGAGCGTAAAGCCTTCGGTTGTCTCGACCCTTTTCGCCCGGGGCCGGAGCGCATCCACGACCGGGGCCGGCATGGCGGGTGGCAACAGGACGTAATCGATTCCTTCGCGCTGGACTAACTCCACCAACCCGCCCGGGTCGGCGCGGCCCTCGCGCAGGGCGATGAAGTAGTTCCGCTTGGTCAGGTAATCGGGGGTCAGGAACCAGTGCCCGACATAGACGCGGTGGCTCGAATAGGCGGGCAGCACCTCGCCGATCTCCGAAGAGGTATAGACCTTGCCGGGCCGTTCCCGGCTGATCCGGGCCACGGCCCGCATCACTTCCACGGGCACCTGGAAGGCGACGGCTTGGTTGACGGAGCGCCAGGTCAACACCAGCGGGGATTGAAACACCACCGCCAGGCCGAGCGCCGCCCAGAGTCGCGTCCCTGGCGGGTCAGTCGGCCAGTGCCGCAACAGGTCATCCAAAGCGCCGGCGGCGAGGATGCACAGCGGAAGGTGGAGTTGGAACACGAAGTGATAACCGTTGAACAGCGAGGAGGTGTGCAGAAAGACCACGCTGGCAATCCACGCGCCCACCTCGATCCGGCAGGGCGCGGCCGTGCGCAGCCACAGCCGCCAGCCGCGCGCGGCCAATACGCCCAGTCCGCCGAAGGTGATCGGATACCAGAAGATCGAGAGTTGATAGTCCCCCAGCAGGCGCTGGGTCGTGCGCCGGAAGACCTCGTCCTGGTCCTGCCAACGCGCCACCAGGGCGATGACGCCCAGAGCCGGGACGAGTGCCGCGCCGGCGCCCAGGAGGTAGCGCCGTCGATCAAGCTGCAGGCCGATCACCCAGCGCACCGCCGGCAGGCCCAAGGCCACGCCCAATACCGCCAGGCCCGAGTAAGGGTGGACGAAGAACGCAGCCAGGAAACCCAGTCCGAACTGCAGCCAGTCGCGCGGTCGCTGCGTTCCCTGCGGCAGCAGAAGCGGCCGCACCGCCACCAGCGTCAAGATCAACCCCGCCACCCAGAGCGGATTGTTCATCGACGCGAACGTGCTCCAGCCCTGGTCATGCGAGAGGGATTCGAGCAACACGGTCTGCAGCCTGGCCGGCCAGAAGGGCGCGGTGAACAGCACCAGGCCATCCATCCCGCCCGAGAATCCCACCAGGCAGCCGGCGATCAGCCGCTGCCGCGGGTCGGGCAAGAGCGGCCGCAGAAAGCGCCACAGCACGCCGAAGAATAGAAAGACAAGGGGAACACGAGCCCATTCGAGCACTTGAAACACCTCCCAGCCGGTCCAGCGGCATAGCTCGCCTAGCAGGCTGAACAGGGGCAGGAAATAACGGGCCTGCTGCGCGGCGGTGGTGAAGGGATTCAAGAGCAACCAATGCCCGGTGACGGCCGATTGGTGGACGAAGCCCGCGTAGGCGAAGAAGTCGGTGGGATTGTAGCCTACCGGCGGGATGGTCAGGCCGGGAAGCGGGGCTACCCAGCGGGTGGCCAGGTAGGGCATGGCCCGCAGCCCTGCCACCAGGAGCGGGATTAACCAATAGACCGGCGGCGGCCGGTCCGGCTCCGCGGCGGTTGAGCTGTCCAGTTGGCTGTGCATCGGCGGCGATCGATTCAGGTCAGCCGGTGTGCCGCCAGTCTGAGGGCGATGGACGCCCGGTCGCGCGCCAGCCCCGATTCAGTCTCGCGAGGCGCGCCCCAGGTTTCATGTCACCTTTGCCGTGCATCTTCGGCTCTCTTTAGCCTTTGCCCGTTCGCTCTGCGCGCCTCGCTCACAGGTTCCTTGAAACCCCAAGCGATGCGAAGAGAAGAAGGACCAAAACTCGATCTGGCCGCGATGAGTTCTCGGGTTCAAGGAATCTAGCGGTGCCCGGCACGCGTTACTCGCGCGGGCGCTTCCCCATCGGCCAACGCTCCATCGCCGTGAGGACGGGCGGCCAGTCGGCCAATTGCGGAATCCTGACCGCGCTCCAGGTCGTGCACAGGTGACCGAGCATGCGCTGGCCAGAATGCGCCTGCTCGCAGTTGATCAAGGCGGTGGTGGCTTCGACGTTCTTCCAGCCGCAGGGCCAGACCCGAAAACCTCGCTTCAGGAACCAGGCCACCGAGGGGTAATCGGCCCGCTTCTCGTAGTGCCAATCGCACAGGATGATGTCCTTGGGCACCCGATCGAGCGCCGGGTAGGTGCCGTTGGCCGATGATTCCCACTTGCCGTAGCCCATTGTCTTGGCGTCGAGGAACCGGTCGCCCCACATCAGCATCTCCATTTTGCGATGGTGCGTGATATGCGCGTGCAAATCCTTCACCGCCTTCGCAAAAAGTTTCGCCGGGTCGCGGCCCCGGCAGCGCGGGCAGTGCGCGGAACCGATCAGGAACACCTCGTCCATGCCGACATGAAATGCGTCAGCCGAGAAGGCGTCGGCGATCTCGTCGATTAGCTCGAACACGATGCGGTTGACCTTGGGATTGAGCGGGCACCAACTGCGGCAGTAAATCCCCTCGTTGCCCGGGGCGACGCCAGGGGTTTCGTCCAGCTCCGGGTACTTCGCCAGGAGCGGAAACGTGGTCCGCGCCCAGGACTGATGGCCCAGACAATTGAAGAGCGGGACCGGCCGAATGCCGTGCTCGCGACACACCCGGGCCAGCTCGGCGGCTTTGTCCCGGGTGAGGCAGGGGTTCAGGCGCAATTCGGGATGCGCCTTGAACGCAAAGTGGTAATCGATCTCGAGCACCAGGGCGTTGACCCCGCGTGTCTCGAGCTTGGGGATTTCGGCGATCAGGGCGTCGGCCGCGCGGTCGTCAGGCACGCTAAGCTGGATGCCGCGCCAGACCGGGTTGGCGTGGCGCCATTGGACCAGCCAGGCGTAAGCGCCGGCGGGCGCCGCTGCCAGGGAAGTCGCCCACAGGAGGAGCGCGAGCAACGGTTGCAGGCCGAGCGCGCGAGGCCCGCCGCAGACTCCATGCCGTGGCTTCGGAACATTACCGCTTGTCCGTTTTTGGTTCGCCGTCCACATCGCGTGCTTGCTCATCCAGCCCTGGAATTCTGGAACTTGGGGTCGGCAAGTCAAGATTTGCCTGACGACACGCCTGCCTCGCTAGAGGCCTTGCACCGTGAAACATTTTGGCCCGGAGCGCAGCTCTGCGAGCCGCGGTACACCCGACCCGTCATTGGGATGGAAGACAATTCCAGGCCCCCTCGGCCTCGCCGCCGCTGCGGGTCACAGACCCGCGCTCCAAAAGGAGATTGGCTGGTTCTGGGGTCGCTTTCCTCCGTCCGGACTCTAACGCGGCGCCTCCCACCCCGGACGCCATTTAGCGCCGAGAACGCTCGAAACGCCCAAACGTCAGAATGGTCGGAGGCTGCGCCTCGTTAAGCCAGCGTCTGGGTCTCGACGGACAAGACGGCCGGCAGATCCCGCACGATCGGGGCCCACGAGTCGCCGCTGTCGGCCGACGCATAGACCTGCCCGCCGGTGGTGCCAAAGTAGATCCCGCACGGCTCGAGCGAATCCACGGCCATGGCGTCGCGCAGCACATTGACGTAACAGTCCTGCTGCGGCAGTCCTTTGGTCAGGGGTTCCCATTGGTTGCCACCCGTCCGGCTGCGGTACACCCGCAGCTTGCCGTCCGGTGGGAAATGCTCGGCGTCGCTCTTGATCGGGACGACATAGATGGTGTCCGGCTCGTGCGCATGCACATCGATCGGGAACCCGAAGTCGGTCGGCAGGTCGCCGCTGATCTCGTGCCAGGCGTCGCCCGCGTTGTCGGAGCGCATCACGTCCCAGTGTTTTTGCATGAACAACACCTCGGGGCGCGAGGGGTGCAGGGCGATGCGATGCACACAGTGCCCGACCTCGGCCTCCGGATCGGGCAAGGTGTACGGGGATTTCAGGCCGCGGGTCGCCGGCTTCCAGGTCTGGCCGGCGTCGTCGGTGCGGAACACGCCGGCGGCCGAGATGGCGATGAAGATGCGTTGCGGGTGCTTGGGGTCGAGCAGGATCGTGTGCACGGCCATGCCGCCGGCGCCGGGCTGCCAGAGGTGGCCCTTGGTGCCGCGCAGCCCCGGTAGTTCCTTCCACGTCCGGCCGCCATCCACGGTCTTGAAGATCGCCGCGTCTTCGACCCCGGCATACACCGTGTCCGGTTCCGTGAGCGACGGTTCCAAATGCCAGACGCGCTTGAACTCCCACGGATGCTGCGT
>JAGWYX010000259.1 GCA_018969165.1 Verrucomicrobiota bacterium | reverse complement strand
AGACCGCCGATGAAGTAGCGGTCGAAGAAGAAGACCCGCGACGAGTCGCCCCAGGGTGCGATGGAGCCGATGCGGCCATCCAGTTCGATGGTGTGGCCGGGGAACAGGCCGCGGAAGAAGCGCGAGCTGCGCAGTTCGACCTTGTAGAAATCGACATTGCCGCCGAAGGGGCCGGCCACCTCGGTGTACAAGGTCGAGCGCTGACCTTTGTCGGGGAAAAAGTTGCTGTTCCGGGTGTCGTAGCTGAGCGAGGCCCCGAACTTGGACTCCAGGTGGTCGCCCTGGTCCAGGAGGATGATGTCGGGGGCATTGGGGGCGACGTCGAACAGGCCGATGTCCTGCATGGTGTAGCTGATGCTGCCGATGAGGAATTCGCTGCCCAGGGCGCGGGTCAGGCTCAGGGTCGCGCCGATCTGGCGTTCGTTATAGAGGTTGTTGACGCTCAAATAATCCAGCTCGCGATCGAAGGCATCCACCCCCAACGCCAGCTTGCGGTTCAGGAACCACGGCTCGATGAAGTTCAGCTCATAGTCCTTGTAGAGCCCGCCGATGGTGGCATCAATGCGGAGCTTCTCGCCGCCGCCGGTGAAGGTCGGCGGCTTGAACAGGTCGAAATTGCCCTGGGTCACCTCGACGATGCCCACCAGGCCCTCGATGGAATCGACGCCGGCCCCGAGGGTGAACTGGCCGGTGTTGGTTTCCTCGACGTTGATGACCAGGTTTTTCCGGTTCGGGACGTCGGTGTCCTGGGGCTCGGTCTCGACCTTGCTGAAGTAATTCATTTCTTCGAGGCGCTTCTTGCTGAGCTTGACCTTGACCATGTCGAAGACCTCCCCGGGGGCCACGGCCAGTTCACGTCGGATCACGCGGTCCTTGGTCTTGGTGTTGCCCTGAATCTCGACCTTCTCGATATAGGCCTTGTCGTGCTCGACCAGTTTGTAGTTCAAATCCATCGTGCCGCGCTCGACGTTGGGGTTCTTGACGGCCTGCACCTCGGTGTCGATGTAGCCCTTGGCCCCGTAAAAATCGCGGATCGCCTCGATGTCGTCGTGCAGGCCCTGCGGGGTGAAGGTCTTGCCCACGTCCATCTTGATCCCTTTCTTGGGGGCGTAGCCCTTCTTGATTTCGTCGGCCGGGAAGAGCTTGTTGCCGGTGAATTCGAGACTGCCGACCTTGTATTGCTTGCCCTCGAAGACGTAAATCTGGATCACCATGTGCTTGGGGTCCGGGTATTGGAACTTCACGTCCCGGATCTCGAAATCGATGTAGCCCTTGTTGCGGTAGAAGTCGGCCAGCCGATCCTTGTCGTCCTCGAACTCCTCGTCCTTGAGCACGCCCGAGCCGGTGATCCAGGAGAACATCCAGTGTTTCCGGGTCTTCTTGAGGACCTTGCGGAGCCGCTTTTGGGGAAAGGCCTTCGCGCCGACGAAATCCACGCGCAGAATCCGCACCTTGGGGGTTTCGGTGACCTGGAAGGTGACGGTGGCGGTGCCGGCGTTCTCGTCGATGGCGGGGACGCTTTCGACCTTGGTCTGCTGGTAGCCGGCCTTCTGGTAGAGTTTTTGAATCTCGCGGGCGTCGTTAAAGAGCTTGTACTCGTCCAAGGGTTCGCCGACCTTGGAGGTGACCTTTTTGCGGAGTTTGGCGGTGCTGTATTTCTTATTCCCCGAGAACTTGATGTCCACCAGCCGGGGTTTGCCCACCAGGACGTAGGTCAGGACGACGCCGTTGACCGTGAACTGGGGGACGATGCGGATATTGAGGAAGAAACCGGTGGCCTTGAGGGTGCGCACGTCATCGTTGGTGGCCTCCAGGTTGAAGGGGTCGCCGATCTTGATGTGGATGTTGGCGCGGATCATCGCCTCGCTGGCGGCGGGCGGCCCGACGTTCTGGATTTGGATCTTGATGACCTTGTTGACGCCGGTAGTTTGCCCCCAAAGCGCCGGCAGACAGACCACGAACGCGACCCACCAGGGCCATATTCGGCGTAGCAACCAATTCATTCTTCAGTCGTCCGTCGGTACGTCATCGGCGCTCACTTTGGCGGCGCTTTCAAACCGCGTGTATCCCTTCAGGAAGGTCAAATGCACATCGCCCGTCGGCCCGTTCCGCTGCTTGGCGATCAACAGGTTGACCGGCAGGGCGTCCTGCTCGGCCTCGTCTTCGTCCTCACCGCCAGCCGGGCGCGCCGGGTTGGCCGGGTCCGCCCGGTAGAGCAGGGCCACCAGGTCGGCATCCTGCTCGATAGCCCCGGATTCGCGCAAGTCCGACAGGCGCGGCTTGCGGTTTTTATCCTTCTCGACATCACGGTTAAGCTGGCTCAGGACGATGATCGGGACGGCCAATTCTTTGGCCAGGGCCTTGATGCCGTTGGAAATATCCGCGATTTCCTGCTGCCGGTTCTCAGCCCGCCGCGCAGTAGAATGGAGTAATTGCAAGTAGTCAATGACAAAGAGCTTGATCCCGTGCTGCTGCGCCAGCCGCCGCGCCCGCGCCCGCAACTGAAGGATCGACAGCCCCGGCGTATCGTCGATGAACAACGGCGCGTTGGCCAGCTTGCCCGCCGCCCCCGTCAGCTTGGGGAAGTCCCGTTCGGCCAGGAATCCCTCCCGGATGTCCCGCAGGTTGACCCGCGCCCGCGAGCAGAGCATGCGCAGGACCAGCGAGTCGGCCGTCATTTCCAGGCTGAACACCCCGACCGGCAGCCGCTGGTCGATCACCACGTTTTCCGCCACGTTCATCGCCAGCGACGTCTTGCCCATGCTCGGCCGCGCGGCGATCACGATCATCTCCCCCCCGTGCAACCCGCTGGTCAGCTTGTCGAAATCCGGGAACCCGGTCGAGACCCCGGTCAACATCCCCTGGCGCTGGTGGAATTCCTCGATGGTGTTGATCGCCCGGTGCACCAGGTCCTTGATGGTGCGGGTCTCGGCCCGCTCGCGTTCCTCGTTGATCCGGAGCACGTCGCGCTCGACCTCGTCCAGCAGCGCGTCCACGTCGCCCTCGAAGTCATAGACCCGGCCCACGACCCCGGTGCAGGTCTGGATCATGCGCCGGAGCAGGTATTTCTCCCGGACGATGTCCAAATAGTAAGTCAGGTTGGCGGCCGACGGGACGGCGTCCACCAGCGAGGCCAGGTAGGGCGCGCCTCCGATCGCGTCGAGCTGGGCCTTGTCCTTGAGCCGTTGCTGGACGGTGATGAGGTCGATGGCCTCCTTGTGGTCGAACATTTCGACGAGCAGATCGAAGATGGTCTGGTGGCGCAGATCGTAAAAGACGTCGGTGGTGCCCTTGAGCTGCTCGATGCACTCGCCCAGCGCGGGGTTCGGGGAGAGCAGGGCGCAGCCGAGCACCCCTTGCTCGGCTTCGAGGGCGTGCGGCGGCAAACGGTCCACTCGCGACGGGTCGGCCGCCTTGGTCTTGGGGCGGCGCGGCCGGGTCAGGTCAACGGAGGCGGGACTGGGTTCGCTGGCGACGGAATCGATCATGCGGGAAGGAAACAGGAAATGGGATGGGTTGGCAAATCCGAGTTGTTCGCCCGTTAATGACCACTTGTTCACCAACCCGGATTTCGGGCCTGCGGAATTCGGGTTTGACTCCGGATGATTCTGCGCGTGACAAGCCGTGGGGTTCGTGGCACATCTTTGCGCCGCTATGAAAATGAAATCGTTCTGCGTCGTGCTCGGACTGGCCTTGGGTCTGGTGAGCACGTTTAGCGCCGACCCCAAAAAGCAGGAGACCAAAAACGTGAGTACCAACACCAATGAAGTGGCCGTCATCAAGACTTCCGACGGCAGTATGGTCGTCGAGTTCTGGCCCGACGTCGCCCCCAAGACGGTCGAGAACTTCAAGAAGCTCGCCCGGTCCGGCTTTTATGACGGGACCTGTTTCCATCGGATCATCAAGGGTTTCATGGTCCAGGGCGGCGATCCGCTGACCAAGGACCCGGGCGCCGAAGGCCGCTATGGCACCGGCGGTCCCGGTTACTCGATCAAGGCCGAGTTCAATGACCATTCCCATCAGCGCGGGGTCCTCTCGATGGCGCGCAGCGCCAATCCCGATTCGGCCGGCAGCCAATTCTTCATCTGCCTGGGTGACGCCTCCTTTCTGGACCACAAGTACACCGCGTTCGGCAAGCTGATCAAAGGCGACGACGTGCTCGGCAAGATCGGCGACACCCCGGTCGGCCCCGGCAACGGCGGCGAACCCAGCAAACCCCTCAAACGCGTGGCGGTCGAGAGCATCCGCATCGTCCCCGCCGATTCCGTGAAGTAAGGCCCGCCCTTCGAACCTCGGGTTTCGGCCTTGGATTCCTCGCCACGCCCGCATGATCCAGCCCTGGAAAAAAGTCAGTTCCCGGGCGGCGGGCGATTTCCGGATTTTCACGATTCGGTCGGACCGGAAGATTTCGCCGCGGACGGGCGAGCCGCACGATTTCTTCGTCATCGACGCGACCAATTGGGTGAATGTCATCGCGCTGACGCCGGACGAGCAACTGGTCATGGTCGAGCAGTATCGGCATGGGACCAACACGGTCGAGTTGGAGATCCCGGGCGGGATGATGGACGGGAGCGATACCTCGCCGGTGGCAGCGGGCCTGCGCGAGCTGCGGGAGGAAACCGGTTACGCCGGCGAGTCGGCGCGGGTGATCGGCGAGATACGACCCAACCCGGCGATCATGAGCAACACCTGTTACACCTTGCTGGTCGAGCGCTGCCGGCCGCAGCACGCCGTCCAGTTTGACCACAGCGAAGACCTGGTGACTCGCCTGGTACCCGTGTCCGAAGCGACGGACCTCGTGGCGACGGGCAAGATCCGCCACGCCCTGGTGGTGGTCGCCCTGTACCACTTCGAGCTCTGGCGTCGAAAAGCCCGGGCGTCAACCTGGTAGGGCCGCGCCGTCCCGGCGCGCCGTCGTCAAATCCGCCAGCGGCGCGGCCGGAGGCCGTCGCCCTACCGAAGATCGGTTCATGGAGAGCCCCTTGGTTTTTTGATCGCGCCGCGGGACTTTGTACCGCCCGGGTCCGGTCGCAGCCAACGTGAGTCGGCTCTCACGCGCCGGCGATCAGAGGGAGCGGACTGACGTCCGCTGCCACCTGGTTTTCGGAAAGCCCGGCGGCACCCGGCAAGAACATCCCTCGGCGGGTCAGACCTTTCGGCCCAGCAACCCTTCCGCCGCCTCGACCAGCTTCGTGGCGGTCAGGCCGTGTTTCTCATACAGGTGCTCGGCCACATAAGCGGATTGGCCGAACTCACCCTGGATGCCCAGCGATCGCATGCGGTGCGCGATGCCCGCCTGGGACAAGGCGTGGGAAACCTGCGCCCCCATGCCGCCGACGACCTGGTGATCCTCGATCGTCACCACTCGCCCGCCGCAGGCCTGCACCGCCGCGCCGATCGTCGCCAGGTCCACGCGGTTGATGAACGGATTGTTGATCACCGCCGCCCGGATTCCCTTTTCCGACAGCTTCTCGCCGGCCTCGAGCGTGCGACCCACCAGCGGGCCGCAGGCGATCAGCGCCACGTCCGTCCCCTGACTTAAAACCTGGGCCTGGCCCCAGGCGTAGCGGGCGTTCTCCAACCAATGCAGCGGGTAATTCTCGCGCCCGACAAAGAAGATCACCGACTCGCCGTCTTGGCCCCGCTGGCGAGCCTCGGTGTGACGTTTGATCGCCTGGTACATCAGCGCCTCGGCTTCGTCGGAACACGAGCAGGCGATCACCACCGTGTGCGGGATCGCGCTCGTCGCCGCGAAATAAGTCGTCGCCTGGTGCGAGGCCCCGTCGGCCGCGTCCTGGAACCCGACATGGGAGAAGAGGGCGATCACCGGCGCCTGGGACAACGCCGCCATCGTCAGCGGCAGGTTGCCCTTGGTCACGCCAAACTGTCCGAACGTATCCACAATCGGAATGAACCCGGCCTTGGCAAAACCGGCGCCGGTGCTGATCATGTTCGCCTCGGCCACGCCGACCTCCACGAACCGGTCGGGAAAGCTCTTCTGAAACAAACTGATCCCGGTCGAGCCCTGCACGTCCGCGGAGATCGAATAGACCGGGTAACCGTCCTGCGCCGCCTTGACCGCCCCCTTGGCCAAGCCGCTCTGGATTTTGTCTTTCTTGACGGCGGGCGCGGCCGGCGCCGGGGTGGCGGCGGCCTTGGCTTTCTTGGCCGCCTC
>JAGWYX010000258.1 GCA_018969165.1 Verrucomicrobiota bacterium | reverse complement strand
CCGGCTCAGCCTCGGTCGAGCATTCGGCCATGACTCGGGTCTGGCGTCGCCCTCCTTCGTACCGAATCTGGGCGGCGCCTTCCACCGCCACCGTTGCCTCGGCCGAGGCGACGCGGACCATCGCATCGGAACCCCCATCGTGGACCTCCACCACCCTGCCGCTCCAGCCGGGCGTTTCGAGCGCTTTCTGCTTGAAGTAACCGAGGACCGCCCCCGCAGTCATGGCCTCGAAGGTCGCACCGGCCTGATAAAGGTGAACGCAACGCTTCGCCGCCGGGAGCGCCCGGGCCAGCAAATGCCACGCCGCTACCGTCTCCTCCACGCAAGCCGCCGGATCACCCCGCCCCGCGGAGGAGACCAAGCAGTTCCCAAACACCGTGATTCGCCGCGTGACGTTGGGGAACTTCTCGGCCAGTTTCTTCAAATCCCGCTCGCTTCCCGGCCGCACCGTGAACTCGCGCGGACTCCGTCGCGCAAACTTCGTTCCCAGCCTCACCCAAACGTGCCCGCCTTCAATGCCTGCCGTCGGCCGGCTGGCGGAAAACACGAGTCCGGGACCTCCCGAGGTCTCGGCCGCCGAGTCACCCGGGTTCGACTCCCAAACGGGGCTGAAACACACGAGTCGGAGTGCCGCCGATCCCGTTCCAGCGATTGCTGTCGGCGGCGGGGTTTCTTCAACCCGCCCAGTGCCGGGCAGAGGGAATCGATCGCGCGCAAACGGGTAAGCCGGGAGGGAGACCTTTGCCATGGTGCGCCCAGTGTGGAACTGCGCCCAGTCCACCTCGCCTCCAGCCACCCAAATCTGGGCGACGGATTCCAGTTCGCCTTCGGCCAACGCGGTGCGCAAATAGGCCTCGCCCGCCCGCCCGCGAAGCACAGGGTTTCCCGCCGAGATCCGCCCATGAAAAATCCCTGCGGAGTTCGCCGGGCCGGCCAACCAACGTCGAAGGTGGTCCCGCACCTCCTCAAGGTTGGTCGCCACAAAGGCAAGTCGTTCCGCCATCGGCTCGCGCCCGACTTGCAGGGTGAATGCGATCCGCTCCAATTCGGCCTGGGTGCCGCCGTCGGAACAATGTTCCTTGAGATGCTTCAAGAGTCGTTCGGCCATTTCCTTTAGCCGGTCAGCGGTTCGTGCCGACAACACGATGAGCACCGGGCCATTCAACGATGCCGAAGGGTCGGCTGACTTCAGGGGAGCCAGATATTCTTCCAAGACCACGTGCGCGTTCGCCCCTCCCGCTCCGAAGGAACTCACCCCGGCCCGCCGTGCGACTTCCAGGCTGCGCCCGTCCAACTCGATCATCGGTCGCACCCAATCCGCCGCCTCACGCTGAAGCATGAACGGGGTCTCCTCGAAATGGAGGTTGGGATTCTGCCGGGCGGCGTGGAGCGAGGGTGCCAGGCGGCCGTGCCGCATCTGCAACAAGACCTTCGTCACCGCCGCAATGCCGGCCGCCGCTTCGAGGTGGCCAATGTTGCTCTTGACCGAACCGATCGCGCAAAATTGACGGTCTTGGGTAAATGCCCGGAACGCCTCGGTCAGACCGGCAATCTCGATCGGGTCCCCGAGTGAGGTCCCGGTTCCGTGGGCCTCGACGTAACTGATGGACCGCGCCGGCACTCCCGCCCGCTCGAGCGCGCGGCGAACCACCTTGGCTTGGGCCTCTGGATTCGGGACTGTGTAACCGTTGGTCTTCCCGCCGTGGTTCATGGCCGTGCCCTTGATGATCCCATGGATCACATCTCCGTCCGCCTCGGCCAGGCGCCGTGGCTTGATTAGAATGGCGCCAACCCCCTCGCCCGGAACAAATCCGTCGCCCCCTTCGCCAAAGCTCCGGCACTTGCCGTCCGAGGACAACATCCGGGTCTGGCACAAGCCGACGTAAGCCAGCGGATGCGAATAGAGGTTGACCCCACCCACCAGCGCCACCTCGCACTCGCCCCGGCGCACGCTCTCGCAGGCGAGGTGAATGGCCGTCAGCGATGACGAACAGGCGGTGTCCACGGGAAGGCTGGGGCCGTCAAAATCAAACAAGTAAGACAAGCGATTCGCCACCGACCACGGCTGGGAAGCCGGCAGCACCGGATTGCCCGAACGCCACTCGTCCGGTGCGTGCAGCCCGAAGCTGGTCTTCGTCACGCCCACAAACACCCCAACTGCCGAGCCTCGGGCGCGGACCCTGGCATTCAAAGCCGCCGGCGTGTAGCCCGCGTCCTCGAGGACCGCCCAGGCGGTCTCCAAGAATACTCTCTCCTGCGGGTCAATCGCGGCCGCCTCCCGCGGAGCGATCTTGAAAAACATCGAGTCGAAACAGTCCGCGTCGGCTAGAAACCCGCCCCAGCGGCAGTAACTCCGGCCCGGAACCGGCTCGCCTTCAGGCGCGGCAAATTGCCGCCAGTCCCAACGTGACGCCGGCACCTCGCCGATACTCTCGACCCCCTGCTCGAGATTGCGCCAGAACTGCTCCAGTTCCACCGCGCCGGGATAGTGCCCGGCGATGCCGATGATCGCCAAATCCTCCGCGTCGGCGACGGGTTCCGGACACGCCGGGGCCACCGGCTCTGCGTCGGCGAACCCGGTGTCCGACGCCACCACCGATGCCTCCTCGGTTTCGCCCAGGACTCGCAGGACTTGCTCGGGGTGGGTCTTCGCCAACCGCTCGCTGACCGCAGCCAGGGTACGGCACTCGAAAAACAGCGTCCTCGAAACCGGGCCGATCGCACTCGCCAACCGTTCGTTCAGACGGTGGATCAAAATCGAATCGAGGCCGTACTCCTCCAGGCTCTCGATCGGGTTCAACTCCGCCACCGGGATCCGGCTTTCATCGGCGTACAGGTTCAGCAGCCAACCGGTGAATCGCCGCAATTGCCGGTCGCTCACGGCGCCACCGGTCGCCGAACTCCGTGCCGGGACCGCGGCTGCCCGGGCCGCCTGGAGCGCGCGCGGGTCGCCATAGAGAACGCCGACACAGGCGCGCGAGGATTTCAGCACCGACTCGAAAGCCTCGAACCCAGCCTGGGAGGGCATCGGGACCAGGCCACGGCCGGCCCACACTTTCGCAATCTCCGGGGCGATCGCCATGCCCCCGTCGCGCCACGGCGGCCAATTCATCGAGAGACATCTGAGCTTCCTGCTCCCCTTCGCCCGCTCCAACGCCCGGTCTCGCGCAAACGCGTCCATGAACCCGTTCGCATACGCGTAATCGCTTTGGCCGTCGTTTCCCCAAACCGCCGTCAGCGACGAGCAGAGCAAGAGAAAATCCGGCGGGTCGTCCGCCAGCACCGCATCCAGATTCAGCGTGCCTTGAATCTTCGGCGCCAGGACACCTCGGGATCGGTCGGCGTTCTTCCTGAGAACGTACTCATCACTCAATGCCCCGGCGGCGTGCAACCCGCCATGAATCCTACCCCAACGCTCGCGGACTTGGCGCACCACTCGATCTACGTCTGGCCGACACGAAACGTCCCCTTGCAGATAAACCGCTTCTCCCCCCGCCGACGCGGCGAACCGGACGAACGCAGCCACTGCCTCGCTCGCCGGCGAACGGCCCATGAGTGCAACTCTCGCGCCCACCTTCGAAACCAGGTAACGGGCAAATTCCAACCCCACCCCACCCGCCCCGCCAGTGATCAAGTAACATCCGCCCGAGCGCAGCGTCGTGCCTCCCGACTCCTCCGTCGGCAACGCCCCGAACGCACGAACCCAGCGCCGCCCATCGCGATACTGAACGTCGTGGTCCGTCTCGCTCCCGCCTTGAAACTCGCCAACCACGACCCGCGCAAGATGGTCCGGCGATGACGCCGTCGCCGCGTCGAAACCGAGACGCCGACCGCAAACCGCCGGGTTCTCCAATCGGAGCGTGGCGAAGAAGGCAGGCAGGCCGCCTGTCAAAATGGAGTCCGCCACCCGGCCAGACTCGGACAACCCGAACAGGGTGACTTTCTCCGACGACACCGAGCGCAGGAGGGCTTGGCTCAACCTCAAGAGACTCCCAAATTCACGCTGTAGTCCGTCCTCGAGCGCAGTGCCGGCCGGGGGTCCAAGCACAACCAGCCACGCGCCCGGATGCCGCGATCGAAGCTCGGCGATCGTGGCGTCGAAGTCTGCCGCCTCGATCGCGCTCCGGGCGATCGCAACCGATTGTCCAGTGAACTCGGCAAACCCAGCACGTAAGGCCGGCAAAAACTCCTCGCTTTCACCGAAGTAAACAATCAACCCCGGCACTCGCGCCGAAGCCGGCCTGACCAGTTGGCGCGGTTCCCATACGGATTCGAACAGCGACCACTCCGCGGGTGAGCTTTCCTCGACAAGTTTCGCCCGGTTTTGCAGCCAATAGCGCTCCCCCGCAAACGGGTAAGTGGGAAGCGCAGCCCGTCGAGGGCGGGGCTCGGCAAACAGCGCCAACCAATCCAGATCCACTCCGGCGACATAGAGCCGTGCCAATTCCAACAGCGCCGCTTTTGCGGCAGCAAATTCGCCCTCGCGAGCCTGGCGTGACCATTTCTCCAAAACCTCGCGGGCCGGCGCGACCGGCGGCGATTCCACTCCGCCGGTTTTCGAAACGCAGCCACGCACCACAGCCGGGTCGGATGCCTCGGCAAACGATCGGCGCAGAGCCGACACGAGTTCTGTAATCGAATCGGCCACGATCGCCACCCGGTGCGCAAAATGATCGCGCCCGGCCCCCAGGGTGAGACTGATCGACTCCAGCAAGGCCGGCGGTTCGGCTCGCGACAACCAGTCGGCCAACTGGTCCGCCTTGCTCCGCAGCGCGCTTGCGCTCTTGGCGGAAAGGGCGAACAACCGCGGCCGCCATTCGCCACCCGCGGCTGCGCACCCCGAACCGGGCACATACTCTTCCAGCACCGCGTGGGCATTGGTCCCACCGTAGCCGAAGGAGCTGACGCCCGCGCGCCGCGGCAGCACCGCGCCTTCCCTGGATCGGGGCGCTTCCCAGGGCTGAGTTCGGTCTATGATGTAAAACGGTGAACCGTCCAGGCGAATGTACGGATTCAGTTTCTTGAGGTGCAACGTCGCCGGGAGCAGGCAATGCCGCAGCGACAGCAACACCTTGATTACTCCGGCCAGGCCCGCCGCGGCTTCGAGGTGCCCGATATTTGTCTTGAGCGATCCGAGCCCGCAGAACGGGGTTGCGTTCGGAGCGGTCTGGCCGGCGAGGGCAAACGCCTGCTTCAGCGCCTCGACTTCTACCGGATCGCCCAACTCGGTGCCGGTTCCATGAGCTTCGATGTAGCCGACTGTTCCGGTATCGACTCCCGCTCGCCGATAAGCCTCCACCAGCATATCGCGTTGGGCCTCCTCGTTGGGAGCGGTCAGCGAGTTGGCTCGCCCCCCATGATTGACCGTGACTCCGCGAAGAATCCCCAGCACGCGCAATCCCATTTTCTCGGCGTCGCTCAACGGCACCAGGTAAACCGCCGCGACGCCCTCTCCCTTCACATAACCGTCGGCGGAGGCGTCGAAGGTCTTGCACCGCCCGCTGGGCGAGAGCACGCCCATGGCGCTCGCGCCCACGAAAGTGGCGCGGCTCAGCAACAGGCTGACGCCCCCGACGACGGCGCTGCGGCATTCGCCCAACCGCAGGGCCTGCGCCGCGCGGTTCAGCGCGACCAGCGAACTCGAACACGCGGTGTCGATCGCCTCGCTCGGCCCGCGGAGGTTCAGCAGATAGGACAGCCGGTTGGGCAACAGGGCATGGCCGTTGCCGGTGGCGCTGTACGGATGCGCCGCGTCCTGACCGGCCAGCAGATTCTCGTAATCATGGAACTGCACTCCCACGAAAACCCCCACCGCCGAGCCGGAGAGTGATTTCGGAGCGATCCCCGCCGACTCGATCGCCTTCCAGGCCGTTTCCAAAAACAGGCGGTGCTGTGGATCCATCAACTCCGCTTCGCGGCGGGACAAACCGAAGAAACGCGCGTCAAACTGATCCACGTCGGCGATGAAACCTCCACGCCACTTTGAACTCGACGCCGGCGCCTCCGGCCAGCGGCCGTGCGGGACCTGGCTAATGAGGTCGTCGCCCTTGACCAAATGATCCCAAAACTCCTCCAGATTGCGCGAACCCGGGAAGAGGCCATGCATGCCCACGATGGCGATCGGTTCGGCCGTCGCGGTATCCGACGGCGGTCGCGAAGCCGAGATCGCGAGCCTCGTCAGTCGCTCCGGACGGCCGGCA
>JAGWYX010000257.1 GCA_018969165.1 Verrucomicrobiota bacterium | reverse complement strand
CCTCGACCGCGGGATCCTTGACGATGAGCGGGACTGGGATAAATGGTTCAAGTGTTCCGACATCGACCCCACCGTCCTGCCGAGCGATGTGGTCAACCGTGCCCGGCAACGGGGCTATGCCGTGCTGTTTGCCTATCGCCTGTTCTTCCGGCCCTGGCAAACCTGGAAACTGCTCCGCACCCTTGCCCGGCACATGAAGGTATCGGACATCCTCAGGCTCTTGAGCAGTCCCTTCCGCCGCCGCAAGCTCAATCGCAAACCGGAGCTGCCGGCCCGGATGCTGGAACTGGGCCTGGATGAGCCCGTCCGCGTTCCCGCACCGCTCATCCCGCCGGCGGCCCCGTCGGCGGGTTGAACTGAATCCGCTTTCCACGCGCCTGCGCGAAGGAAGGCGCTCCCTGGCATTGAGACGCTGACAAACGCAGCCGGCTCTGCTTCCGTAAAGACTCTACCGCAGTGCCTCGCCGCCGTGGTCGATAGTGTCTTTGGTGAACAACCGCGAGCCCAGCACGATTTCCTTCGGCACCTTCTCTCCGTGGAGGATCTTCAACGCGGTGTCGATGGCTTCGCCACCGCCAGTCGGATATTCGAACGTGGCGCTGAGGATGCCCTGTCGGACGTAAGCCTGGCCTTCGGAGGGCAGTCCGTCAATCCCCACGAACAGCATCTGCTTGTCGCGGCCCGCCGCCTGCGCCGCCAGGTAGGCGCCGTGCGCCCCGGGATCGTTGTGCGCATAAACCAGGTCGATCTTGTCGAAGCGCGCCAGGGCTGATTCCATTTCCGTGCGCGCGTTGGGTTCGAGCCATTTCATATCCGCCTCGAAGATCACGTCGATGCCCGTCCCGGCGATGGCTTCGCGAAATCCGGCATGCCGGTCCTGGCCGGGCGTCGAGGTCATCAGGCCTTCGAGTTCGACGACCTTGCCCTTGCCGCCGAGTTGCTTGACGATCCATTGGCCGGCGGCGTGGCCGATCTTCTTGTTATCGGCTCCGATGAAGCAGGTGTATTGGTCGCCCAGGAGCCGCCGGTCGAGCACGATCACCGGGATGCCGGCGGCCATCGCCTTGGCGACCGGCTCGGTCAACGGCTGGGCTTCCTTGGGGCTGATGATGAGCAGGGCCACACCCGCGCTGACGAACTCTTCGATGTGCGCCCGTTGCTGGAGGGTGTCGTTCTGGGCGTCCTTGAAGACGACCTTCAGTTCGGGGTGTTTGTCCGCGGCGGCCTTGATATTGGCGTTCATGACCACGCGCCACGGCTCGCCCAGGTTACACTGGCTCATGCCGATGACGTAATGGTCCTTGGCCTTTTTGACCGGGGCGGCGCCGGCCGGTTCGCCGGGAGTGGACCGACTGCAGCCTGAGGTCAAGGCGAGTAGGGCGGCACAGCCGGACGCGAGCCAGAGGAGAGTTGTGGCAGGAATCAAACGCATAACTTAGGTGCCCCGAGCCTGGGAAGCCTGGGTGGCCAAGTCAAGTTTTACGTTCAGCCGGCGCGCGGCATCCTCCGAGGTCGGTGCAGCCGACTGGGCGGTCCGGCGCGCGGCATCGGAGGATTACTCTGCCGGGCCCTCGGTCCTGACGCGGTATCCTGTAACCTTCGAGCCGGTTTTCTTCTGTAACGAGTGAAGCTGAAACCTTAGAATCAAATCATCCTATGGCTACCGTTCATCTCTGTCGAACCTGTGCCGCTCCCCTGCCGGCGGATGCGCCGGAGGGACTTTGTCCTCAATGCCTCCTGAAGGCTGCCGCGGAGTCGAACGATCCGGCGGTCATCACTCATGACGCGTCGGCGGCCGATCCGGGCCAGCGACCTGCCGTGGCCGGGACATTGATCCGCTACCTGGGCGATTACGAGTTGTTGGGAGAAATCGCCCGTGGCGGCATGGGCGTGGTCTATAAGGCGCGGCAGGTCTCGCTCAACCGGCCGGTCGCGGTGAAGATGATCTTGTCAGGCGCGTTGGCGAGCGAGGCCGAAATCAAGCGGTTCCGGACCGAGGCCGAGGCGGCGGCGAACCTCCACCATCCGAACATTGTCAGCATCCACGAGGTTGGGGAGTTTCAAGGGCAGAATTATTTCTCCATGGACCTGGTCGAAGGACGAGACCTGGGTGAGATCATCCGGAGTGAAGGGCCGATTCCTCCGCGGCGCGCTGCGGCTTACGTAAGGGGCATCGCCGAGGCGATCCAATACGCGCACCAGCGCGGCATCTTTCATCGCGACTTAAAACCCTCGAACGTGTTGATCGACCCCACCGACCAACCGCGCATCACCGATTTCGGCCTGGCCAAGCGGGCGCAGGAAGATCGCGGATTGACGGTGTCCGGCGCCGTGATGGGCACCCCCAACTACATGGCACCGGAACAAGCCGCCGGACGGCTCGATCAAGTCGGTCCGGCGACGGACGTTTACTCGCTGGGCGCCATTCTTTATGAGTTGCTGACGGGCCAGGCGCCATTTCGCGGAGGCAGTTTCCAGGAAACCCTGCTCCGCGTCATCCAAGCGCCACCGGCTGCGCCGCGAAAACTCAACCCCAACGTGCCGAGGCCACTGGAAATCATCTGCCTCAAATGCCTGGAGAAATCGCGCGACCGACGCTACGCCACGGCGCGTGAATTGGCCGAAGACCTGGCGCGATTCTTAGACCGCGAACCGATCCACGCCCGTCCCATTCATCCGGTACGACGCGTCGAGACCTGGGTGCGGCGGCATCCGTGGACGATTGCGGGCGTGGCCGCGTTGCTCGGGGTGACCGTCTTTGCCGTGGCCTACGGCTTGTGGGAGCAGAACCGGTATTTGCGCTGGATTGCGCTTCACCCCGATTACGTCCCCAAGCCGGGACAGGCAGGAAGCCAACTCTCCATTCTGCGCCAGGCGCTGATTTTGTCCTACTTGGGCCTGGCGAGTTTGGGCATCGTCTATCGACAGCGATCTCGGCGCGCAACCTGGCGAGAGTTATCGGCCGGGTTGAAAGGCACGAAGCCCTATCCCGTGCCAGCCGGGCTGGCCTATGGTTATTACACGGCGGCGCTGGCCGTCGCCATTTTCTGTGCCGTGGTCGTGGCAGGCTCCATTCACGCTTACATTTGGGACCACGCAACCCAGGTCAAACTCGGGGTCTTCCTGGCGGTGTCCATCCTGGTCTTTGCGACTTCCACGGCTTGGGGGTTTTATCGCGAACAAGATGCCCTGGAGTCGGGCCTGGCGGACGCTGAGGGAGACCTGAGGCGCTGGCGCCTGGAGTGGCGCGGGGGGTTTCGGGGCCGAGTCGGACTTGGTGTTTTAGTCCTTTTGTGCATTCCCGCGTATCTGATTCTCAAGCCAGGTGCCTGGGCCGCGGCGATCTTGTTCCTGGGGATCGCCCTGTTTCTCGCCGGGGCGGCCGCGGGGTGCGGCCTGGCGACGGTCTGGAGACGGCACCCACGATCGCGCGTCGGCATCGTGATTCTCTTCGGCGCACTGATTATTTCGGCATGGTTGGCAGGCCCCGTTGTGCAGGACGCGTTCCTGGCTGCGCTCCCCGGCCTGGTAATGGGATTCATCCTCTCACTGGTGCGTGGAAAAACCGATGTCACCGCTCGATGATTCCGTAAGTCCGCGCGGCCAATTCACGACCACGCATTGGAGCGTGGTGTTGCGGGCCGGGCAGGATAGCTCGACACAAGCCCAAGATGCCCTGGCCCGGCTGTGTCAGACTTACTGGTATCCCCTCTATGCCTATCTGCGTCGGCAAGGGCGCAGCCCGGAGGACGCCCAGGACCTCGTCCAGGAATTCTTCGCGCGGCTCCTGGAGAAACACTGGTTGAGGGCGGTCGCGCCGGAAAAGGGGCGGTTCCGCTCGTTCCTGTTGGTCTCGTTGAAACATTTTGTCGCGAACGAATGGGACAAAATGCGGGCCCAAAAGCGCGGGGGCGGCCAAACCGTCGTCTCCCTCGACGCGCAATCGGCCGAGGAGCGGTACCGCTTCGAACCGGTGGACCGGCTGTCGGCCGACAAGATTTACGAGCGGCGCTGGGCGTTGACGCTCCTGGACCGGGTGCTGGCCCGGCTTCGAGACGAGCAGGCTGCCGCCGGCAAGGGCGCCTTGTTCGATGCGCTGAAGGAGGGATTGACCGGCGGGCGGGACTCGGTGGGTTATGCGGATCACGCGGCGCGACTGGGGCTGAGCGAAGGCGCGCTGAAGGTGGCGGCCCACCGGTTGCGGCGGCGCTACCGGGAATTGCTGCGCGAGGAACTCTCCCAGACCGTCGCCAGCGCGGAAGACGTGGAAGCGGAACTCCGAGCGCTCCAGCTCGCCCTCAGCCAATGAGCGCAGCCTTTCCGCTTGCTAGGACCGCCGGCCAATGCGATAAACACGACATTCCGATGAACGCGAGTTCCGCATCGCTCCAAGGATTACTGCAATCGCCTCTCGCCCTATGAGTGAGTTCAAGTTCGATTGTCCGACCTGTGCGCAGCACCTCCAGGCGGACGAGGCTTACCAGGGAAGCCAAATTCAATGCCCGGCGTGCCGGACGACCTTCACGGTGCCGAGACTCGCAACGCCCGGCGGCGCCGCGCTGCGCCTGCCTCCGCCAGCGCCGACATTGCCGCCGCCCGTGGTGCAGTCGCCCACCCGCACGCGAAGTCTCGCGACCGGCGCGACGACCAGCCGGCTGGCGGTCGCCTCGTTGGTCTTGTCCATCGCCACGATTATTCTCGGGCCGTTCGGGTGCATTCCCGGCATCATTTGCGGCCACCTGGCGAAAGCCAGAATCCGGCGCGATCCCCGTCTGACCGGCAAGGGCTTGGCGACTGCCGGCTTAGCGGTGGGGTATGGCTTCATTGGAGTCGGCGTCATCTTCTTTGCCGTCTTTGGACTGATCTTCCTCAAGGCGGCTGGGCAACTGCAGCAGGAAACGAAGCGGGCCGTCCAGGCGACCTCGCAGGCCTCGGCGCCGGCCGGTATGGGTTCCGGCGCCGCCAGCGACGGGTGGACCGCGGATTTGAGCGGGGTAAGCATCCCGACTGGCCCGCTCAATGGGCGCCTGCATGGACACCCGTTCCACTGTGACCAGGCCCTGCTCTCGCCGGTGACAAGGCCCGTCTTCCTGACGTTGCGTCAAGGTCCGGGACTGCAGGGAGACCTGAAGCTCACCCTGATCCTCTCCAGCGGCATCGAAGGCCAGACCGTCAACTACCTGACGACGGCCGCGATTCCGGCGGCTGAAGACAATCGGGTAGAGTTGCTCTGGCGAGAGAATGGCCAATACCACGCCCAGAGTTTCGCGCGCGCCTTCAACCGCGGGTTCGTCTTGCGGTTGGAATGCGCCGCCCGCTCGAACAATCACGCCAAGGGCCGGCTTTACCTCTGCCTGGGCGATGGTCAGCAGAGTTACGTCGCCGGGACGTTCGACGCGCAGTTGCAGTAAACGCCGGTTTTGAAATTGCGGGGATCCTGCGGCGAGACGTTTTGGCCGAACCACCGAAGCCTCCGGCCAAACGCGTCGCCGCATCGCTTTTCGGCTGGCGAAGACCCCGGCGGGTGGTATAGCATTTCACCTGCGATTTCATCCGGCGCGCGATCGGCACCGAGCTTTGAATCAAACCCACCCTCCACCTATGAGCGAGTACAAATTCTCCTGCCCGCATTGCGACCAGCACATCCAGTGCGATGACCGCCTCTGCGGCAAACAAATCCAGTGCCCGTCCTGCAACCACCTGATCGTCATCCCGCCATCGGCGGCCAAGCAGGCGGCGGGCGATTACTCGGTCGAGTCCGGCAAGACCTGGAATACCTTCCTGCCGTTGAACAAGGCCGGTGCGCCCAACACGGTGCCTCCAGCCAAACCGCCGCCGAAAAAGTGAGGCTCAAGGAGGGGCGTTGTTGTCCAGGAGATACGTCGTGGGAAGTCCGCCAGGGCACGGGCGACCGCCTCGGGTGTCAAAGGCGGTGCGCCTCGGGGTGGCACCGTGACGGGAACGGCTTTGCGACCGGTGACGAGTGCAACTGGATGATCCAAACGGTGCCTCGGGGAGATACTGACCAGACCCTGGGATAGAATACAGTTTGTGGCGTCG
Source organism: Verrucomicrobiota bacterium (assembly GCA_018969165.1). Classification (GTDB taxonomy): domain Bacteria; phylum Verrucomicrobiota; class Verrucomicrobiia; order Limisphaerales; family JAGWYX01; genus JAGWYX01. Next base: position 140 of record JAGWYX010000257.1, on the reverse strand, counting down.
CTTTTGGCTTCTGGCTAGGCGCGAGACCGGGAGTGTATCCCAGCGATACTGGACCGGTCGCGCAACAACGCCAGCAGCCAAAAGCGGCGCCACCCTCCGGGCCAAGGCCAATTTGCCCTGGGGCGTCGTTGCGCGGGCAG
>JAGWYX010000256.1 GCA_018969165.1 Verrucomicrobiota bacterium | reverse complement strand
GTTCAAGCCCTCGATAATCCAAATCCCGGCGCCCAGCAGCGCCTGGTGCGTCTCGATCCCATCTTTCCGGTAGCCTCCGACCGACAGGTAATCCACCCCGACGGATTGGACGCGGCGTTCGGCCAGGTAGCGCGCCGCCGCGTGCGAGATAAAGACGAAGTCCTTGTCAAAAGCGTCACGCTTCCAACTACGGCTCGAGTTCCGCGTTTTGAACAGGACGCGCTCGCCGCGGCGGAGTTTATGCGGGCGCAATTCCTCGGGCTTGATCGACTCACGATCGCGGATCGCGATCACTCGGGCCGGGCCGAGGGTCGCCGTCAGCGGCATCCGGTCGAGGCCGCGGCCGCCGCGGATGAAGTGCCGCGGCGCATCCATGTGCGTGCCGGTGTGTGAGCCCATCGAGAGCACGGAGACGTTGCAAGGATCGCCGTGGTCCATGTCGAGCATGTGTCTAATCTGAACGGGCGGGTTGTCCGGCCAGTGCACCATGCCGCTGTAGAGCGGGACGGAAATGTCAATCCAGGTGGCGCGTCTCATCGTATCACGGAATCACGGAAGAGCGGATGCATGGGAAAGTATCACGGAATCACGGAAGAGCGGAAACACGGGAAAGGATGCGCAATTACGGACAGGCCGAAGCGCGGAAGAACGGACGCTCGGATCCAGTCTCGAGAGCTTCATGTCAGGACTCAATGTTTCCGCACCTCCGCGTTTCGGTGATCTTTCCTCCGGTAACCGAGCTTCATATCAAGGAGCAGGGTGCCCGTGTCTCCAGGTTCCCGCGATCGTGGTTTCACGCCAGGGTGACCACGTTTTTAATGCCGCGTTGCTTGCCCAGCAACAGATCGCCGTAGGCCTCGAGCGGGTAGCGGCCGGTAAACAGCGACTGGAGCGCCTGGGGCCAACGCCGCTTGAAGATCCCCAGGTCGCGAATGGCCGCCTCGAACGCCGCCCGGTCGGCATTGACGGTGCCAAACACCATCTGATTCTTCAGGACCAGGTTGCGCATGATCTGGTCGGCCTCGACGCTGATCGCCGGGTTCGGAAACGGGATGCCGGTGAAGACAAAGGCCCCGTTGGTCCCAAGGACCTTGAGGACTTTGAAGGAAGTGCTGGCGACGCCGATCGCCTCATAGACCAGGTCGATGTTGCCGACGCGCTCGGCCAACTCTTCCGCCGAAACGGCGAGGGCGGAAATGTAGGGCACACCGAAGGACTCGACCAATTGGGCCTTGGGATTGGGAGGGAGGGAACGTGAATAGACGAAGGTCTTGAATCCGTTGGCGACCAGCATCATGGCTCCGAGGATACCCACGGGACCGGCCCCCAGCACGACGGCGTTGCGGCCACGGCCGCGCTCGGCACTGGCACCAGCCGGCAATGCCCAGGCCGGCAGCCGTTCCTGGACCTGCCACACCTGGGCCAAGGCCTTCTCGGCCACCGTCAGCGGCTCCACCAGCACCGCCACATCCCGCAGCTCCGGCGGCACGAAGGTCAAGTGCTTTTCTTCCTCCACGAACTGCTCGGTCATGAACCCATGCGTCATCTTGATGCCGCGTTCGGTGAAGTCGCCGGTGAAACAAAAGTCCTGCCGATCAGCCCGGCAACCCGAGCACTCGGCATGGGAACACGGCCGGCGCACACTCGGAACCACCAGGTCACCAAGCCGGAAACGGGACACGCCCGGCCCCACCTCCACAACCTCTCCCAGCGCCTCGTGGCCCAGGACCAGATAGTCAAAGTCCGCCGGCGGCGAGCCATAAACAAACGTGCAGATCTCGCGGTCAGTGCCGCAGACGCCGACCTCCAGCGTGCGGATTCTCAATTCCGACGCGGCGTTGATCCGGGGGGCAGGATGCTCGACCAGGCGCACGGTGCGTTGGCCAGGGAAGACTGCAACGGCACGCATAGGCATTGAATGGGATGGGTTGAGGCTCAGTTTGGTTCAGACGCCGGAACCCCCGGCGCTTGACGGTGTTGCCTCAGGCTAGCACAACGCCCGGGGATGGAAACAAAAAATTCGAAAAAAACCTTGTGAAAAATTTCACATTCGTTCACCTTTCCCCGCGCTTTCAAAAAAGGTCCGTCTTTTGAGGGGAAAACTGTCCCCTCGAGCACCGATTTACCTGCGAACAATGCGTGTCTGGCAATTCATGCTAACGGCGGTCTGGCTGCTGGTTTCGACCCCGCTCCTCCCGGGAGCGGAGACCGAGGCGACCGCGCCATCGACCCCGAGTGGAACCGCCCTGGCAGCCCAACCGGCCAAGACGACCGCCGAGCGCGGCCTGCCCTTGAGCGCCGACCGCCTCGGGGGCGGGGATTCGCTCATCACCAACTCGATGGTCGTCTGCGTGGTCGTCGCGCTGGGCCTGATCGTCTTCGCCCAGGTCGCAACCCGGAAGATGGACGAGGTGCCGACGGGCGCGCAGAATTTCTGGGAATGGCTGGTGGAAGGGCTGCACGATTTCCTGGAGAGTGTGATGGGGCGGGAGTTGGTCGGAAAGACCTTTTGGTTCCTGGCCACGATTTTCATTTTCATCCTGTTTACCAACTGGTTCGGCTTGCTGCCGGGGGTCGGCACCGTCGGCTGGGGGGTGCCCGGCGAGCACGGCTTCGAAGTGACCCACCCGCTGTTGCGCGGTGGCAACGCCGACCTGAACATGACCTTCGCGATGTCGAGCATCTTCATGGTCCTGTGGCTGGTGTGGGCGCTCCAGATCAACGGGATCAAGGGTTTCCTGCTCCACCTCTTCGGCCCCAAAGGCGAGAACTCCGGGGCCCTGCGCTACTTCATGATCCTGGTCTTCTTCGCCGTCGGGTTGCTGGAGTGCTTGTCGATCGCCTTCCGCCCGATCTCGCTCAGTTTCCGTCTCTTTGGCAATATCTTCGCCGGGGAGAATCTGCTCGAAGCGATGTCCAACACGATCCAGCACCCGGCCTGGGCGCGGGCGTTGTTCAGCGTGGTGCTGCCGATCCCATTTTATTTCCTGGAACTGCTGGTGGGCCTGGTCCAGGCCCTGGTCTTCATGCTCCTGACGGCGGTCTTTACCGCCCTGATCTGCACGCACGAGGACGAACCCGGCAAAGCGTCCCACTAGAGTCCTTGAACCGTGAAACTCGCTGCTATCAGGTCAAACTTTGACGTCTCCTTCGTGGGCTGTGTTGTTCCCCTCAAGGACTCTATGAGCGAGGCGCGCAGGGGGAACAGACAGAGGCAAAGAGGAATTGAAGATGCGTGAGAAAGGTGACTTGAGGTCTGAGGCGCGCCTCGCTGGTTTGAGAATTTCAACGGCTCGACCGTGTTCAGTCGCGGGAGCCGTTGAGCAATGCAACGAAAGGAACATCCTATGTTAACTCCTATGTTGGGAGAGATCAGTGGCAGCATCCACGTCGGCTTGGCCGGACTTGGCTCAGCCATCGGCGTGGCACTGGTCGGCATGAAGGCCTCCGAGGCGGTGGGACGCAATCCCGGCGCCTTCGGCCGGATCATCACGCTGGCGGTGCTCGGTATGGCGCTCTCGGAAGCGATCGTCTTCTACGCCATCTATCTGGCCAAGTAACCTCCGGGGCGCGGGGCCCCGCGGCTCCGCGCCCGGCGGCGATCCCCTTTTATGAACTCGTTTATTCTCTTCGCAAATATCGGCACCGAGCTTGCCCAAAGCGCGCGGGATACCGCCGAAAAATTCGGGTTGGATGCCCCGCATTTTATCGCGCAGGTGATCCTGTTCATAATCGTGGCCGGCCTGCTCCACCGCTTTGCCTATCACCCGATCCTCAAAGTGCTGGAGGAACGCCGCCAGCGCATCGCCGAGGGCCTGGCCAATGCCGACAGAATCAAGTCCGAACTGGCGAGAACCGAGGCGGCTCGCCAGGAGGTCCTCAACCAGGCCAACCTCCAGGCCAACCGCCTGATCGAGGAAGCCCGGGCCGCCGCCGCGCGCGTGCAGGAACAGGAAACCCAGCGCGCCATCGCCGCCGCCGAGCTGATCATCGCCAAGGCGCGCGAAGCCGCCGCCCAGGACCACGCCCGCATGCTGGCCGAACTCCGGCGCGAGATCGGCCAGCTCGTCGTCAAGACCACCGCCCAGGTCACCGGCAAAATCCTGACCGGGGACGATCAGCGGCGGTTGATCGAGGAAACCAACCGGCAACTGGCGGCCTGAGCGAATACCGATTTCAAATTTGGAGTTTCAAATCCCAAATTAACCGGCCGCCACGATGAAAATCTCCAAACAAGCCCGCCGCGAAGCCAAACAACTGTTTCGCGGTTGCCTGGTCAACGGCCTGCTGGACGAAAACCGGGCCCGCCAGACCGTCCAAGCCGTGATCGCGCGGAAGCCGCGCGGCTACTTCGCCGTGCTGTCGCACTTTCACCGGTTGGTGAAACTGGATGTCGCCCGGCGCACCGCGAAGATCGAAAGCGCTGTTCCACTGGGCCTCGAGCAACAATCGGCCCTCCAAGCCAGCCTCGGCCGCGCCTACGGGCCCGGCCTGTCCGTCGCGTTCAAGCCGCGTCCGGCGCTGATCGGCGGCGCGCGCGTCCAGGTCGGCAGCGACGTTTACGATGGCACCATCCGGGCGCGCCTGGAGGCCCTGGAGCAAAGCTTTTGACGTCCTTGAATGGTGCAACCCGCTTTAAATTAGTCCCGCCAATTCCTCACCACAGCCTATGAGCAACCTGTTGCAGGAAATCGAAACCCAAATCGCCGGCGTCAAAACGGCCGTCGCCAAACACAACGTCGGCGTCGTGCGCGAAATCAGCGACGGCGTCGCCAAGATCGAGGGGCTGACCGACGCGATGCTCAACGAGATGATCGACTTCGGCCACGGCATCACCGGCCTGGCGCTCAACCTCGAGGAAACCGAGGTCGGCGCCATCATCCTGGGCGATTACACGGACATCAAGGAAGGCCAGGAAGTGCGCACCACGGGCAAGCTGCTGCAGGTGCCCGTCGGCAAGGACCTGCTCGGCCGCGTCGTCAATTCCCTTGGCCAACCGGTGGACGGCAAAGGCCCCGTGCCCGCCGAGACGACCTACCCGGTCGAGAAAATCGCCCCCGGCATCATCAAACGCAAATCCGTCAGCCAACCGGTCCAGACCGGCATCATGGCCATCGACGCCATGATCCCCATCGGCCGCGGCCAGCGCGAACTCATCATCGGCGATCGGTCCACCGGCAAAACCACGATCGGCGTGGACACGATCATCAGCCAGGCCCGCTTGAACAAGGCCGCCGCGGCCGCGGGCGAAAAAGACTATCGCCCCCTCTACTGTATCTACGTGGCCGTCGGCCAGAAACAATCGAACGTCGCCCGGGTCATCAGCGTGCTCGAAGAAGCCGGCGCCATGCCTTACACGATCATCGTCGCCGCCACCGCCTCCGACTCGGCCACCAACCAATACCTGGCCCCGTTCGCCGGCGCCGCGATGGGCGAATGGTTCATGGACAATGGCATGGACGCGCTCATCATCTACGATGATTTGTCCAAGCACGCCGTCGCTTACCGCCAGGTGTCGCTGGTCCTCAAGCGGCCTTCCGGCCGCGAGGCGTATCCCGGCGACGTCTTCTATCTCCACAGCCGCCTGCTGGAACGCTCGGCGCGGGTCAGTGAAAAATTCGGCAACGGATCCCTCACCGCCCTGCCGATCATCGAAACCCAGGCGGGCGACGTCTCGGCCTACATCCCGACCAATGTCATTTCGATCACCGACGGGCAGATCTACCTGGAGACCGACCTGTTCTACCAAGGTGTGCGCCCGGCGATCTCGGTCGGCTTGTCCGTCTCGCGCGTCGGCTCGGCGGCCCAGGTCAAGGCGATGAAACAGGTCGCCGGCCGCATCAAGCTCGATCTCGCCCAGTTCCGCGAGCTGGCGGCGTTCGCCCAGTTCGGGTCCGACCTCGATGCCAAGACCCAGGCCCAACTCGAACGCGGCAAACGCATCGTCGAGGTGTTCAAACAACCCCAGTACAGCCCGATCCCGATGGAAGTGCAGGCGGCGGTGCTGTGGACGGTGCAAAACGGGTTCATGGACGACGTTGCCGTGGACCGGATCAAGGATTTTCAGGCCAAGCTGACGGAATTCCTGACGACGCGGAAGGTGGAGCTGATGGCTCGGCTCACGAAGGAAAAGGCGTTGAGCGACGCGCTGACGGCGGATTTGAAAGCCACCGTGGCCGAGTTCAAGCAGACGTATCGGTAGCAGGATTCCGATGTC
>JAGWYX010000255.1 GCA_018969165.1 Verrucomicrobiota bacterium | reverse complement strand
CGGTGGCGCGGGGGCTCCGGCTCGGTTCTCGAGTCGTGACGTCGTCAGCCGTTGCTCGGGGCTCAACTCGAATTGGTTCCTTGCCAGTGTTGCCGTGGTCCCGGACGCGGGGTTCGAGGCAACGGGCCGGGACAGGTTGATCAGTTGGCCTCGAGGTCCGACGCCGCGATTGGCCGCCGTCTGAGCCGTCCATTCCTGTCGGGGAGAAGGCGCCACCAGGCTCGTCGATCGGGCTGGGACCGTGCCGGGTGACTGGGCGCGATAAACCACCAGGGCTGAGCCTTGTCGTTCCAGCCGGTCCGGCCGGGCCGCACCCGCGGTCGCGGTCTTCAAGTCTCGAATCGCGACAGTCGGGATTTCACTCCGGGTGGCGGCCGCGATCCGATTCCGGTCCACCCCGAGATTGAGAATGCGGTTGTTCGGGCCTTGGATGTAGTTGTTCACGACCATGGTTTGATTGAAGACGTTCTGCGCCAAGGTCGGCGTCAAGTGGTAGCGGACGGGGTTCCGGTCACTAAAATGGCCCACCGGGACGAAGGCGAAGTCAGCCGCACCCAGGCCGAAGCCGAACCCGGCGCTCACGCCAACGCCAAAGTAGGTGAACCCGACGCCGGCCTGGTAGATCGCGCCCGGCGGCAACGGGGCCCACCCGCAATACACCGGTGTCTGGCGCCAGCAAACCCAGGCCGGCCCCCAAACCGTGTCAGGCGCCCAAAGCCAGCCGAAGCGGACATTACGAAGCCAGCGGCCATAATGAAAGGGCGCCCAGCCCCACGAATAATCTGAATTCCAGTACCAGCCGCAGTCCGAATAAAGCCAACGGCCGGAGTCGAAGTAAGGCCGCCAGGCCGGTTGAACCGCGATCACACTGGGCTGCCAGCACCAGCCGTAGTCCGGTAATTGGTACCAGGTGCCATACGGCGCCAGCGCATCGTAGAACGTGTTCACGGGGGCTGGCAGCGCGTCCGCCGTCGGCGTGACGACCGGCGCCGGGAGGCCGTAAGCGGGTGATTCTGCCGGGTGACCGGCCACCGGCGGGGGTGCCGCTGCCACCTGGGCGTCCGGGGTCGGAGGCGCCGTCGGGTTCTCGGGCGGTGGAACCGCCGGGACACTCGAATCGCTCGGTGGCGGCGCAGCAACGCTGGCCGTGGCCATCGCCTGGGCCGCTTGGTCGCGCACCTGTTTGCCGTGGTCGATCATCGCGGTGATGACTGCCGGCCCAATCCCCACGTCGTGCAGGTAAACCAGGTCCTCCGCCGTCGGGTTGTAAGCAACCGGGGAGTTCTGCACATACGCCAGCAGGACGTCCGGTTCGACGCCGGCCTGGGCCAACTTGACCACCTCGGCCAAACCCGCGGAGACGGGGATCGTCGGAGGAATCGCCGCCAGCGGCTCGTTGGTGCTGGCCGCGGGGTCGGAGGCCGCCGCGGAGAGATTCGTCGCCAGCACGCTGTTGGTCGGACCGGGCGGACTCGCAGGCGGGCTGTCGCCGGACTGCGCTCGCACGCACAATCCATCGATGCAAACGGCCCATGCCCCGGCGCCAGCAAGCAGGCCGGCGCGCCGCACAACCCACAAGAGTCGAGTTTTCATAGGGCTCCCTTATGATGAGTTGATGTTTGAGCCTCCGGGTCGGGGGCCATTTGTGTGCCGTCGCAGGTCGTCGCAACTTCCGCCGTAGCGTATCCCAAGACCCGACCGTTCGCAACTGGTCCCAGGCAACGTCGCGCCCAATCTCCGCCCAGCCGATCCTGGCGGTTACCCGGCGATCCGATTTTGCGCGGCCCGTTCATACATCGCCTCGATCTGCCCTAATCGACTCCTCGCCTTTGGCCCGTATTCAACGCCCGTTTGTAACTCGCAAGCCCCTCGCCAACCCATGCATGGTTGACAATCGTTTTTCACCCGTCAAAAGTAGCGCCTGCTTTGCGCCTGAATATGAACGCCAGATTCCTTGAACCTGAAACGCTCCTGCCATCAAATCCAATTCTGCGCCGCTTGCTTGCCCCCGCCCGCCTTGCTTCCTTGATCCTCGCCCCCGCCCTCCTCGGGGCCTCCGCTCTTCCTGTCCTCTCGGCGACCACGGATGCCCCGGTGGACTTTGCGCGCGATGTTAAACCGGTTCTCGAAAAATCCTGCGTCCGCTGTCATGGCCCCGAAAAACCCAAAGGCAAGTTCCGGCTCGACGACAAACCAGGGGCCTTCGCGCAACGCAAGAACGGACCGGCGATCTCCCCCGGCCACCCCGACCAGAGCCTGGTTTATACCTTGACGGTGCTGCCGGCCGACGACGACGACCTGATGCCACCGTCCGGCAAAGGCGGTCCCCTGCCCAAGGAAAAGACCGAAGTGCTCCGGCGCTGGATTGCCCAGGGCGCCGCCTGGCCGGAGGGAGTCACGCTTGCCAGCGCGCGCAAGATCGATTTCGTCAAGGACGTCCAGCCCATCCTCGAGGTCTCCTGCCTGGGCTGCCATCGGCCGGGTGAGGCCAAAGGCGGCCTGCGCCTGGATACCCGGGAACAGGCCTTCAAAGGCGGCGAGAGCGGACCCGCCGTCGCTCCCGGCCGACCCCGGGCCAGCCCGCTCTACGCCACCATCGCCGCCGCGCCGGACAATGACGACCTGATGCCTCCGCGAAAGAAAAACGGCCCGCTCAGCCGTACCCAGATTCAACTGCTCCGCCAGTGGATCGAGGAGGGGGCCGAGTGGCCGGCGGGGGTCACCTTGATCCCGCGCGGCACCACCGTTGTCGGCGAAGACGCCGCCCTGGTGGAGAACCTCCGTCAATTGCTCGTGGACCACCTCACCGTCACCAACGTGGCGGACATGAAAGCCTACGCGGAATCCATCCCTGGCACCGAGGTCACCTTCGGCATGGTCCCGATCCCGGCCGGCACCTTCGTGATGGGCAGTCCGGACAACGAGTCCGGGCACCAGGCCGATGAGGGCCCGCAGCACCAGGTCGCCATCGAACCGTTCTGGATGGGCAAATGCGAGGTCACCTGGAACGAGTACGAGTTGTTCATGTTCCCCGAGGAAGAGAAGAAAATTCGCGCGATGCATGGCTATAACGCCGGCCTCGACCAGACCGCTGACGCCGTCAGCCGGCCCACGACGCCGTACGTCGAAATGAGTTTCGGGATGGGCAAGGACGGCTATCCGGCCATCAGCATGACCCAGCATGCCGCCAATAAATACTGCGAATGGCTGAGCGCCAAGACCGGACACTTCTACCGCCTGCCGACCGAGGCGGAGTGGGAGTACGCCTGTCGTGCCGGCACCACCACCACCTACTCGTTCGGCAACAATCCGAGCAATCTGGACGAATACGCCTGGTACGAAAAAAACAGCAACGGCAAGTACCAGAAGGTCGGGACCAAGAAACCCAATCCGTGGGGCCTCTATGACATGCACGGTAACGTGGCGGAATGGACCCTCGACCAGTACGACCCGGATTATTACAAGCAGTTCATTGGCACCGTCGCACAGGAACCGTGGAACAAGTGCACCAAGCCCTACCCGCAGGCCGTCCGCGGCGGTTCCTGGCAGGACCCGGCGGAGCTGCTGCGCAGCGCCGCCCGCCGCGGCTCGGACCCCTCCTGGAAAATGCAGGACCCGCAATTGCCCAAGAGCATCTGGTACCTCACCGACGCCCAGTTCGTGGGCTTCCGCCTCGTCCGCCCGCTCCGGGTGCCGCCCCCGGAACAACTATCTAAATATTGGACAAGCGGCGTCGAGAAAGACTAGAGTCCGTGAACTGTGAAACTTGCTGTATTGATGAGCAGCGTTAATGTCTCCTTGGCCCCCTCGCCCCTCTCCCCCAAGCCCTCCCTCCGCGAGGCGCGTAAAGTGGACCAAGCCTGAAGCCACCAAGACGGGGGGGCAACCGCACCGAACCACGAAAGAACCTATGAACCAGTCCAGCAACCAGCAAGCCAAGTCACCGATCACCCGTCGTTCCTTCCTGCAGACCACCGCCACCACCGTGGGCGCCGCCGCGCTCGGCAGCCTCGCCCTGGAGCGATTTGCCCATGCCGCCGGGGATGACACCATCAAGCTCGCCCTCGTCGGGTGCGGCGGACGCGGGTCCGGCGCGGCGGATCAAGCCCTGAGCACCAAGGGAAGCGTCAAACTGATCGCCATGGCGGATGCCTTCCGCGACCGCCTGGACGGTAGCCATAACGAACTCAAAAACCGCCATGGCGACCGGGTCGACGTGTCCGACGACCAGAAGTTCATCGGCTTCGACGCCTACAAACAAGCGATCGCCCTGGCCGACATCGTCATCCTCGCCACCCCGCCTGGATTCCGCCCCATCCACTTCGAGGAGGCGGTGCGCCAGGGCAAAAACATCTTCACCGAAAAACCGGTCGGCGTGGACGGCCCGGGCATTCGCCGCTTCCTGGCCGCCGCCGAGGAGTCCAAAACCAAGGGTCTCAAGGTGGGCGTTGGCCTCCAGCGCCATCATCAGATCGGCTACCTCGAGACGATTCAGCGGCTGCATGGCGGGGCGATCGGCGACATCACCTCCATGCGCTGTTACTGGAACGATGCCGGGGTCTGGGTCCATCCCCGCGCCGAGGTCGAGAAGATGCTGGGACACCCGCCGACCGAAATGGAATACCAGATGAAGAATTGGTACTACTTCGTTTGGCTCTGCGGCGACCACATTGTCGAGCAGCATATTCATAACCTCGACGTGATCAATTGGGTCAAACAAGGCCACCCCGTCCGCTGCCACGGCATGGGCGGGCGCCAGGTCCGCACCGCCAAGGAATACGGCCAGATCTTCGACCACCACGCCGTCGAATATGAGTACGCTGACGGCTCCCGCTGCGCCAGCCAATGCGAGCACATCCGCGGCTGCTGGAGCAGCGTCTCCGAGCACGTCGTCGGCACCAAGGGCCGTTGCGATGTCAGCGGCCACCGCATCGAGGGCGAAAACGCCTGGCGCTTCCGCGGGGGTGGCAAGAACCCCTACCAACAGGAACACGACGATCTGTTCGCCGCCATCCGCAATAACCAACCTTACAACGAGGCCGAATACGGTGCCCACAGCACCCTCACCGCCATCATGGGCCGCATGGCAACCTATTCCGGCAAGGTCATCGAGTGGGATCGGGCTCTGAACTCCGAGGTGAATCAGGCGCCCAAGGTCTACGCCTTCGATGCCGAGGCCCCGGTGCAACCCGACGCCAACGGGTTTTATCCCGTCCCCGTCCCCGGCGATCCGGACTGGCTCCATAAGATCGTCTGAGGCGGTCCTCCGGTGGACGCTCGGTCTCGCTCAACCTCCGCGCCCGCAGGTGCGGAGCAAAGCCATGTCGCCCCGTCCCCGAATGGAGGGCCAGGCCCATCGAATCCCGGCTCCCCTCCCTGGTTCAGCCAGAGAAAGGATGCAGAGTCCTGCGTCGTCGTGCCTGCGAACTTTTGTCGCACGTACGACAAAAGTTCGTCCATCGTGGTCAGACCTTGAAAGTCGGCAACTGTCGGCCGGCTTTTCGCAGAACTTCGTTCCGTTGACGCCACGCCTTTTGCCCAAGGTAACCCGGCGGGAGAAGCCTTTCGGGAAGCAGCGGATCTCTGCCCACTGCATCCAACCAGGTCTCGCGCTCAATTGCTGCCCAGCGTAACAAGGCCCGCGCGATCCTCTCATCCCGCAGCGATCCGACTGGTCTTGCTTCGAGGATTTTCAGGCACTGAGCGTATCGGCGGTTGATGTCGACGAAATCCCACGCGCTCGCGACCATCTCCGTATCGGATTCCCCCGCGCACGGCCGCGCCTCCAGCAGAATAAGAGAGGCTACGTGGACCCTGCTCCCGCCAAGAATCCGGCGCTCTTCCTCCATTGAATCCGGTGTGATCCAGACGCTGTCCTGGAGCCGGCCGAAGCCTTGATCTCGAAGGATGCGACGCAACCGTGTCCGCTGGCTGTTTCGGGTCCGGGGGATATCGAACAACACTAACCGCCAGCGTCCGTCCCAATGGCGAGACCACCGGGATTCCGGGTCCCTGTCGCCCAATGCGTGCAAGCGTCCCTGGTGGGTCAGACGATACCAGCACTCGTCGGGTGAAGTCGGGTCCCGTTGGATGAATCGCTGCCTCTCCAACAGGCGGAGTTGGCGCCTCAGGCCCCCACCTCGGTAAGCCCAACTTTCGTAGGAATCGGTCAAATTGCGAAAGGTCGGTTGGGCAAATCTATCTACCGCCCAAAGCAGGAGGTTGAGGAATT
>JAGWYX010000254.1 GCA_018969165.1 Verrucomicrobiota bacterium | reverse complement strand
CTTCGAGAGCACGCGAGACGCGTGCGCTCCCCGCTCCGATTGTCGAAGCGTCTGGATGGTCGCGCTCCGGTCAAAATGAGAATCGCTGACGTGCCTCCCCTGCTCGCATGGGCCTGACGCCGCAATCGGTTTCTCGTCATGATTGACCTTTCGGTTTCATCTGCCATGCTTGAAGGCCGATTCCCATGACCTCAATACGTTCGCGGTCCTTCAACTCATTGGGCAAGTTTGCTGCACTCGCCTTTGCCACGTCTGTCGTTTCCGCCGCCCCAACGACGGTGAGTGACACCAGCCTGCTCCAGGACAAGGCAGTCCATCTCCAGCGCGATCTGCTGGAAAAGCATTGGCTGGACGGTCTCTACGTGAGCATCGTCCCGGTGGCGCCACCGGGCACGCGCTTGCCCCACACCGTCAATCAACCGGGTAACGTCATCCACGCCGGGGTTTGGACCGGTCGTTACCTCGCCGGCGTGGGTTACCAGTACGCCGTGACCCGCGATCCGGCAGTGCGGCGGCAGGGCGGCCAAATCCTCCAGGCCCTGCATGTCCTCCAGGAGGCGACCGGCAAGCCGGGCCTGCTCGCGCGCGGCTACGTCAAGGGCCACGGACCAGTCGAAGGCTGGGAACGCAACGGCCAGGATTCCCCCAAATGGCACCAGGGCCAGGGAAAATACGCCGATTACCGCTGGCATGGCGACGTGAGCGTGGACAACTTCAACGCGGTCCTCTACGGCTACGCGATCTACTACGACCTGGCCGCCAGCGCTGCCCAACGCCGGATGATCCATGCGGACGTGGACCGGCTCATGACGCACCTGCTCGACAATCACTGCCGGATCATCGACGTCGACGGGGCCGTGACGCTGTGGGGCCACGTCGGGATCGATCCCGACCCCGCGCGGGACGATTATTACCGGGAACTCTACGCGCGTCGATTCCGCCAGGTCACCGCGACGAACGAGCCGTGGCAGCCGCCGCTGCGGGCTTCGCTCATGCTCCTGCCGGACCTTTTGATCGCGCATCACATCACGGGCGAGGATCGCTATGCTGAGTTCTACGACCGCGTCGTCGCCCGGTTCAAAGACAACCCCGATCACCGGCTCGAGACCGGGCCGCTGACCCTGGAGCGCTTGGCGCGCATCAACCACAGCAGTGAAGGCCAGGCCTATGAAGCCCTGTTCAACTTGATCCGCTACGAGACCCGTCCGGATCTTCTGTCGCTCTACCGCACCTGGGTCGAAAACCTGTGGGACGTGAACTGGATGGAAGGCAATCCCTTATTCACCTGGATGACCCTGGCGTTGGTGCCCGAGTATCGCGACCCGCTCCGACCCGGTGTCGCGGCGACAACCGCGGGGAGAATCGCCCACGGGGACGAGGCGGTGCGCCTGGCCCTCGAAACTCTGCGCGGCTATCCGCTGGACCGCGTCCTCCGGCCGGTCATGAACTCGCTCCGCGTGGACCTCGAGCGGAACCCGTACGCCCGCCGCGAAGCGCTCAGCGCGCACCCGATCCCGATCGGCCAACGCCCGCTGGACAACGAGTACGCCTGGAAAGGCAATCCCTACCAGATGGACGGCTGGTTGAAGGCGACGATCACCGGTTTCCTGACCGCGTGCGACGATCCGCTGGTTAACTGGTGCACCGACAGCGCGGGTGGGTTTTATCGAACGCTCGATGGTGGTGTTACCTGGGAGGAACTGAGCGAAGGTTTACGCGGAGTGCGCGTGCAGCGAATCGCGGCCTCGACCCGGCGCACCTTCGTGCTCCAGGCACAGACAGACCAGGGGACGTTCGTCACGCGCGACGGCGGCTTGAGTTGGCGGCCCCTCGGGACCGCCGACGCCATGGCCTTCCCGGTCGCGGATTTTCACCGCTGGCAAGCGGTCTCTCCGGGCCTGAACTGTCGCGTCAACGAGCACGGCCAACTGGTGCTCAGCCACGATTCCGGGAAAACCGAGCAATCGGCCATGAACGGCTGGCGCATCCCGCGGGCGTCGTCAGTCTTTGTCACCGCTCGCGGCCTCGTCGCCAGCGGACCCGGCGGCTGCTATCAAAGCCGGGATGGCGCGACCTGGACGGAACTCAGAATCTGGCCGGAGTATGAGACCGGGGCTGCCGATTTCCTGCATGCCTACTGGATGGGGCGTTATTACGGATTCGTTCCGAAGCGCAGGTGAGCAAGGGGTCAGTTCTTATTATTGACTACCCCTTGCAGGGGCGCAGCTCTTATTGATGACGTCAGACTGGGCGCCAGCATGGGCGCGATGTGACAGAACGAAGCCGGGTCGTCCGCGCCGATGTCTCAGTCGTCGATACGCCGGTCAGGGTGGATGCAACCGTGCCGCTGATCGGCCAAGTCGTGTGGCGGCCGGGCTTGTGCGCGCGTCCGACGCGCGAGAGGGTGCTTTCCAAAAACCGAGGCCGCCTAGCCGTCCGGCGGGAACGACTGCACCCGGAGGCCCTCGAGCCGGTCGCCCGTCGGTGTCCGAAAACGGAGGCAGAACTCCCACGGACCGGTATCCTGGGTGACTTTCAGCAACACCGTGTTCCAACCCTGGCGCAGTTGGACCTCGACCTTGAAGTCGCCGGGGACGGCGGCGCCTCCGCGATTGGCCTGGTGGATGAGCTTGCCGTTGACCCAGAGTTTGTGGCCGTCGTCCGTGCCGTATTCGACGCGGACCGCTTGCGGTTTCTCAGAATAGACCCACGTGCGGGCATAGCCGACGCGGTTCTCTCCGCCCAGCGCCGCGAGCAAATCCAACATCCACGGGCGCGCCGCCTGCGTGCCGGCCGGCAGGACGCGCCAGGACGTTTTGCCGTCGCTCGTTTCAGGCGAGAACGCCGTGTCAAAAAGCGACCCACCCGCGGCAGCCTGCGTGTAGGGACCCGACATCTGCCAGGCGGTGATGAAATCCTCGATCCGGTCAATCTGGTTCAGTAGCTTGCCGGCGCGGGCGCGAACGGCGGGGTTACTCGACTCGGTTTGCAACCTGGCCAGAACCGCCTTGGCGTCGTTCGGCGCAGAGCCGACAATGCCAGCCGCCACGTCGAGCATGGCCAACTCCGCCTCGGCGCGAACCGCCGCATCCTCGAGTAGCGGGGCGGCAAGCTTCAGTGCCTCCGGATCCGGGATGTTCCCCAAACCAGAGAGGATCACCTTGCGATCGTCGGTGTCCTTGGCCCCGGCCAGCAATTCGCGGTAGGTTCGGATCATGCCCTGAACCGGTTGGCTGCCCGGTTCGAGCAGCCGCACGCAACCCCGCAGCGCCAGGAACCGGTGCGTTGGGTTGGATGTGGTCCGGAACACCTCGAGCAGCCCGGACAGGGCGGAGGCATCGGGCCAATCAGCCAGGACGCGCACCGCCGTGTCCCGCACCGTGGCATCCTGGCTGGCGAGGTGGGAACGAACCGCGTCGAGCGCGCTGGCCGTGCCAGCCGTCCCCAAGACGCGGAGCAGCGAGCACTTCGTCGCCGGCCGGCTGTCCGCAAAGCCGCCGAGCAGGCTGTGGGCGCAGGCGGTCTTGTCCGGACTCCGCCTGCAGACCGATGCCAGCGCGACTTCGACGGCGGCGGCGTCGGTTGACGATGATTTGGCCAGCAGATCAATCAGCGTCCCCAGATCCGCCGAATCCGCGATTTGGCCCAATGCGTCGATGCCGGCGGCGCGGATCGCCGGAGCGGAATCACTCGCCGCCCGGAGCAGCGCGGTCTTGGCCTGGGCCAGGAGGTCGCTCGCAGCAGGCCAACCCCCGGCGCCAGCCATCTGGCCCAATGCGATGACCGCCACGGCGCGAACCCCGGGATCGGCATCGTTGGCGGCGGAGAGCAATTGCGGCACGGCCGCGGCGACATGGCGCTGCCCCGCCAACTCGAGCAACGCTCGGCGCCGGCCTCCGTTGACCTGGCCCAGGTTCGCCACCAATTGATCATCCACCAGTTGCGCCGGAAGCCGCAGCAGCGCGGTCTTGGCGGCGTTGACCACCTCGGTATCGCGGTCGGCCAGCGTCTCGAGGAGCACGGCGACGCCGGGTGGATTCTCCAGTTTCTCGAGCACCCCGATGGCGACGAGCCGGAGAGGTTTCGAGCCGTTCCTGGCGGCCTGGAAAACCGCGGGTAACGCCGCATCATCGTTGCGATCCGCCAGGGCCAGGAGCAAGGGCGCCTGCCGGCCTGGATCGGTACTCTCCAGCTCGGCGGCGAGCGCCTGGGTTACGACGCGCCCCGGCAACTCACGGGCCGTGCGCAGCCCGAGGTTGAAGGTCGCCTTGTCGGGCGATCGCACCGTTTCGAGCAGGAGCTGAAGACCGCCAGCCTTTCGGGCGAGGATCGCGCCCCGGGTCGCCTCGAGCCTTCGCGGCTTGGGCACGTCGGCGGCGCGAACGGTGTCATAAAGCCTGACGGCCGCGGCAACCTGACCGTCGGCGAGCAACCCTTCCGCACAGAGAATGCAACCTTGCGCCAACGCGGCGCGCGACCCAGCCGGCGCGCCAGGCAAGGCCCGCGTCAACGCCTGGGCGGCTTGGTCGCCGCCGATGCGACCCAACGCCACCGCGGCGGCCGAGGCCACGTCCGCGTCGGTGTCGTCGAGCCTGGACGCAAGTCCAGGCAGCGCCCGGCGGTCACGCCGAACACCGATCGAGTTGATGACGCCGACGAGCAACCGGCCGTGCACCTGGCCCATCGCGTTGCGCAACGCCTCATCGGCCGCCGGCCCGGGGATGACCTCCAGCGCAATCCGCGCCCACGAGGCCAATTGCACGTCCGTCAAGAGCGGCGCCAGTGCCGGCACCGCTTCCGCCCCGCCGTAGATCGCCAGGCGTTTGCACGCGAGTGCCTTCTCCTGCGGCGGCGCGCCGGATTGGAGGACGCCAAGGGCCTGGCGCGCCTTGTCGGCCGAGGAGTCGGCGGCGAGCATCACGCCGCCGGTGAACGTCAAGGCGATGAGCCCCCAAGCCAACCGCCAAAGTCCGAAGTCCGCAGTCCGAAAACCGAAGGAAGGTCGGAGTCCGCAATTCGAGAACCCGCCACCGGGCCCGTGGGGTTTGCCGCCGCCGTGGCGTGGATTGGAGAGGCGCGGGGCAACGAGGCATTTCGAGCTTGTGATTTCGGATTTGCTTCGCCGATCGGGAATCGCGGTTCGGATTTCGATTCTCCCTCGGCCTTCGTCCTTCGCGTATCGGGTTTGAAACCGGCTTGTGCGCGTCATCATGCTTCCCTCGTCAGGTTGAGTTTTGAGGCGTCTCCAGGGTCAGACCAATCGCCATGATTCGCGCAGCGCTTCGGAGCGCAAGCGATTGGCTTCCTCGTCGCCGGGAAACTCGCATTTCACCGGATCGAACTTGACCTTGCGGCCCAGGAACAGGGCGATATTCGCCGCATGACAGGTGATGTGCGACCAGCAGGCGGTCTCGGCGTCCGCCCGCGTCCGCCCGCGGGTCCGCACGCAGGCGAGAAAGTCGCGCACATGGAAGTTGGCCGGGTAACCGACGATTTTGGCGTGCGGCCCTTCGACCAGCGAATCCGGACTGGCCGCCAACTCGGCGTTGTCGCCCGTCTCCACCCAACCGGCGTCGCCTTCATAGCGCACCGGGCAGGAGCCGTCGCCGGCAAGCCAACCGTCGTTGCGCAGGATGAGCTTCACTCC
This sequence comes from Verrucomicrobiota bacterium, assembly GCA_018969165.1. Lineage (GTDB taxonomy): Bacteria > Verrucomicrobiota > Verrucomicrobiia > Limisphaerales > JAGWYX01 > JAGWYX01. The sequence continues at coordinate 589 of JAGWYX010000254.1, read as the reverse complement.
GTTGGCGTAGAGCGCATGCAGCTCGTTGCCGGCCGGCCAATACTCGACGGCGGCGGTGCGGTCGGCATCGTTGGCCCACTGGCATTGGTCCACGCAATGCGAGCCCCACTCCAGGCAACCGCCGCCGACCAGGCCGCCGCCCTTCTCGAAGTTGAACCCGTCCAATAGCCGGCGATTGAACGGCCGCCACGCCGCCGGCCCCAGGTAAAGGTCCCAATCGACTTGCTCTTTGTCCGGCTCGGGTTGGGCGGGCAACCAGCCACTGGTCTCGGTGCCCAGCCCTCCCGGGTGCGCATAGAGCGTCCGGAGTTTGCCGAGCTTACCGCGCCGAGCCAGGTTGGCGGCGAACTCGAAGTTGGGCAGACTGCGCCGCTGCGTGCCGGCCTGAAACACCTGGCCGGTGCGGCGAAAGGCCTCGGCCAGCGCCAGGCTCTGGGCGATGTTCTTGCTGCACGGCTTCTCGCAATAGACGTCCTTGCCGGCATTGGCCGCCAGGATCGCCGCCGTCGCGTGCCAGTTCGGTCCCGTGGCAATCAACACCGCGTCAATGTCCGCTCGGGCGAGCAGCTCGCGCAAGTCGCGGTACATC